>CAYUQN010000014.1:0-31500 GCA_964446815.1 uncultured Oscillospiraceae bacterium
AGGCAAAGGTGGTGACGCTCTTGCCGCGGTGGATCTGCTTCTTGGAGTTATTGACTGCTCCACACTCTATAAGCTCAACCATGGAGTCGGTGAACATCTCGGTGTGTATACCGAGGTCATGCTTGGTTTTGAGTGCCATGCCCGTTGCATCGGGGATCGCACCGATGCCGAGCTGGATGCAGGCACCGTCGGGTATCTGCTCCGCTATGAGGTTGCCTATCGTGATGCTGACATCGTCCAAAACAGCGGCAGGCAGAACAGGAAGCTCATGATCGTACTCAACTATAGCATCGACCTGCGATACGTGGATCTGAGTTCCGCAAAGGCATCTGGGCTGGCAGGCGTTTACCTCGACGAATATTCTCTTGGTCTTGGACAGCATCGCCTCGATATAGGAGCCGTTAAGTCCGAGGGAGAAATAGCCGTGACTGTCCATGGGAGAGACTTCAACGCACACAGCGTCGTAATCGTACTCTGCGACGATATGACGGGGAATGTCCCTGTAATAGCTCGGGAGGACATCCGCAAGTCCTGCGTTAACTGCCTTGCGTGCTCCACCGGAGGAAAACCAGCTAAAGCCGGTCATCTTGCCCTTGAGTGCCTCATCGGCGTAAAACTCAAAGGGATAAATGTCAAGAAGGGTCTGGACCTTGACACCGACGATATCACTGTCCTTTATTCTCTTTGCCATTGCGGACATGATGGCAGGTGCCTGAGAGGGTCCCGTATCCATGCCCATGAGCCATCCGGACTGTACCTCGTTTGCAAGCTGCTCCGCGCTCGTAAGCTTCTGAGCATATAATGCTTTATAATCGGTCACTTTTTTCACCTCAAAAATTTTTTTGTTTTTAATCCGATAATTTATTATATAATAGCGTGACAGCAATTTCAAGAGCTGTTATAATGTTGGCGAGGTGATTTGCTTGAAATTTACGAAGATGCACGGTGCCGGTAACGATTTCGTTATCATAAACGCTCTTGAGGAGGCTCTCGACCTTGATTCCCTGCCCTCGCTTGCCAAAACACTTTGCGATCGCAGGCTCGGTATCGGTGCCGACGGGCTGATGATATGCACTGCCTCCGAGGATCACGATTTCAGACTTTTATTCTACAACGCCGACGGCTCCCTCGGTGAAATGTGCGGAAACGGTGCAAGGTGTATTTGCCGCTACGGTTATGAGCATGGGCTCTGCGGCGAAAACGCCCTTGTCGAAACTACGGCAGGTACGGTCACGGGTGAGCGGATAAGCCAAACGCTCTATCGCATACGCTTAAATGATCCCACTGTCATCGATCTTCACCGTACTGCCGAGGGCTTCGACTGCTCATATATCGAGCTGGGTTCTCCCGGTCTGCCCCATGCGGTGCTTATAATGAACGATTGGGACGCAATGGACAGGCATGAGCTCTTTGCTCTCGGTCAAAGGCTGCGGTATTCATCCGCCTTTCCCAAGGGTGCTAATGTGAGCTTCGTTAAGCTCATTGGCTCTCAAAGCGTTAAGGCGATCACCTTTGAACGCGGTGTTGAGGATTTTACCCTTGCTTGCGGCACAGGCAGCGGATCGATCGTCACCGCTCTTACGCTTATGGGGCTTGTTAGCGGCGATGAGGTCGGCGTTTTAATGCCCGGTGGTGAGCTTAAAGTCACGCTGAAGGACAAAGCCAATGCAAGAGAGCTATATTTGACCGGTCCCACCTGCATAGCCTTTGAGGGCGACACAAAGGAGATCTGAGCAGAAAAACAGACCTTCGATTTTGAATGTCTGTTTTGCTGCCATTTCGTTTTAGTGTCTGTATTTACCCTGTCTTTTCGTTTGATATCATAGTGGCAAGACACAAGAAAAGCACTGCAAAAGCAGTGCTTTTTCAACTCTATGCTTCGCTTTATTCTTCTTTCGGCTTCATAAACGTGTATCTTATATTGCCGTTTAAGAGCTCACCGAGGCGGAGTATGCTGCTTTCCGGTGAATCCTTCATTCCGTGACTTATCCACTCTATAACGATCCCTGCAACACTGTAGAGATACCGCTCAAGAACGTCCCTTTCCACCGATCTGTAGACATGGCAGATCTTATATGTCATCATAGTGATAGTAAAAGGTGTTGCGGTTTATTCCGCACTCCTCAACTATCTCCTTGACTGTTATCTTGTCTAAGGGCTTTCGGTTGAGAAGGCGCATGAAGGCTTCCTTTATGGCGTCGGCTCTTGAATTACGCATCATAGCACCTCAAGATATATATATTCCACATTTGAGCAGCCTCGTCAAACAGTCGAAAAAAAAGAAAATGCCCCAAATTGGGGCATTTTCCGTTTATATATCTTAGAGATACTGCTTGCGGGGGATCCTGTCGTAGTTCCACTCGAGGATGGGGGCTACGCAGTAAGTCATGAACTTCATATCAAGATTGAAGAAATACACTGTAAACAGAACCGCAAATAATCCGCCTGCTCCGCCGAGTATCGTGAGGGGTATCTTAGCAAATTTATTCATAGTTATTTCTCCTTTCTTACCATGCGTGCTCATCGGGGAGGAACTCGATCGTCGGATCGATGGGCTCCTCACGCATAACGGTACGCATATACTGGCTGAACTGATCTCTGATAGCCTGCCTTGTGAATACTCTGGGGTCACAAAGGTCATGGCTGACCCATACGAGGTGGATGCCACGCTCTCTCGCCTGCTCCTCAAACTGACCGTGCATACCGTTGAGTGCCTTGCAGGACATATGCTCCCACATCATTACCATGTCGGCATTCATTCTCTCGCAGTAACGCCACAGGTCGTTGACAAGAACGTCATAGCCGCCGTGGGTCTTGTTACGCATGATCATGTTCATCGTCAGAGTTGCGATATCCTTATATGCCTGCTCATAGTTCTCGGGCTTATTCTCCTCACAAAGCTCACGCTCTATAACGACGGACAGCATATCGGTCAGAGGAATTACACCCCAGCAGTTGACCATCCAGTACAGCATATCGATGACATACTGCGGCTGAACGCCCCAAACTATGCAGCGATGGCGATATTCGGGTGCCTGCATCGTCTTGTTCTTGTAGCCCTGCATGATGAGGTCATGGACCTTCTGCTCAACCGCAACGAACTCCGCCTGACGGCCGCAGTTACCCATATAGTTGGTGTCGTTAAACAGGGAGAACACAGCACCGTAGAACTGAGGATACGGAGTGCTGTTGACATCGAACCACTCAAGGCGATGACGTGTAGTCATGTTGACACGCTTTATGCACTCATAGTAGTTATCCCAATTCCACTTTGCACCGGTCTTTTCCTCTATAAAGGCTATTGCCTTCTTAACGTCGTTTGCGGCGTAGTCCAAAACGTCCTCCTGAGTGTGACGCATGGGGGCTGCAAGCTGGAAGGTGTCGATGCCGTATTCACGCTCAAGACGCTTTGCTATGATGCCGTTGCCCATAAGGGAGCCGTCGCAGGTGGTGTTGATCTGAACGGCGATCTTGCCGAGTACGGGGAAGTCGTCATCGATGGAGCAGCCTGCCTCTGCTTCGGGCATGGGGCAAACGTCACCGGGGATACCGTACTGCTGTGCAACATCAAGATAGTGGGTGCTGGAATACTGGTTAAAGAGGTTTGCCGAGAACATGGTCGGCACCTCACGGAGTATGCACTTGAGATCGGGGAAGCCCATCATGACCGCGGTCATTGCATTCTCGTCCCAAAGTACGCACTTATCGGAAAATTCCTTATCGTTGCCGCAGCGGCGGTCGCCTCTGAGCGCATTCTTGATGCCGAGTGCAACGTCCTTTACGACGAAGTTCATTGCGGTATGGGTGATACGCAAGGTCTCGTCTCTCATGCCCATGGTGAACTTATCCATCATGTGGGGAACGGCAAGGTAGTTTGCCATCCAACGATAGCGGAACAGACCCTTAATGGCACCCTTGCCCATGGTAACATCGATAACGATACCCCAGATGTAGAGCCAGCGGCTGAAATCATACAGCGTGTCCTTTAAGCCACGCCACTCACGGCGTTTACGAACCTTGCCTTCGTTGAACAATACGCCGTATTGCTTTTCGCCTTTTTTCTTTTTGGTATTATATACAACGTCAACTGTCTTCATTATTTGGCACCTCCCTGAAGTCTCTTGATCTCAATGCTTTCGACAAATGCCTGTACACGGGTACGCATCTGACCTACGGAGGATGCTATATTGTACGGTCTGTCGACTGCAAGCACGGGATAACCGTAGTCCTCGTTGAGCATTGCTGCACCGAGGGTCTTCTCATATGCCCACGGATCGCAGAACTTGACCATCTCATAGATGATGCCCTCTGCACCGTATTCCTTGGCAAGCTCCGCAACGTATGCCTTACGGCCGTATACCTTTGCCATATTGAACTGTCTGGGACAATGGGTATTGTAAACATAGTGGCGGCATACCTGAGTGAGAGCATCCTCATCGTCCTTGAGCTCGATCTCCATTCTGCCGGGCTTGGAGCCGAAGCAGAAGCGGTCAACACAAACATATGCACCGGCTTCTTCGATGAGCTTTATAAGTCCGCCGTCGTCGATCTCGGAGCCGACAAGGGCAACACGGGCACGGTACTGGATCTTTTCCTCGGGCTGACGGTTCTTTATTTCCTCAAGCGTCTCCTCAAGCTTATCGATGATAAGGTACTGAGGCATGACATATGTAGCAAGGCAAAGCACATGGAACTCATATGCGGTGATCTTCGGATTCTCCTCCTTGCGGAATTCACCCAGTGCATTGATAACACGGCATACACGGTTGTGCTCCTCGACTGCCTTTCTGATTGCGGCATCGGAAACATCGACTCCGTACTTTTCCTTGAGCGGTGTGAGGATATGGTTCTTGCACTGGAGAACAAGCAGATCAACGCCGTTTTCGTCCTCCTTGAGCGGGATCTCCATATTCTCATAGAAGAAATTGGGCTTGCCCTCGTCCATGGTATGCAGCAATTCCATGTTCTCGGCAGCACGGTTTATCATGGTGCAGCCGTCGGGTGCGATAAGGCAGTCCGCAAAATTGAAGCCGCCCTCGATCGCACGCTCCAAAAGGGCTCTTGAGGATTCGCAAAGCAAGCTTGTCATGTAATAAGTTGCTACGTCCATCGATCCCGTATTGGGTGCAAACAGGCGGATACCTATGCAGTTGCCAAGATTCATGAGCGGCTCCGGTGTGTTCTCGCAAACGTAGGCAACACACAGCTTGCCGTCCTTCTTTGCCTGAGTTATGAGCTCATTGTTCGCCTCTTGCAGGAGGTTCTCAAAATAGTTCAAATATTTCAGGTCTCTCATATTAACTCCCCCATTCTTAATTTGCATTTTCCGTAAATAATGCTTGTTAATATTTTAGCCGTATTTACACTTCAAGTCAACAAATTTAGTCGTTTTCTATATTATGTCCATTTATCAAGATTGTTTTTGTGCAATTTAACGACAAGTCTTGTGCACTCTGTTCAGAAATGTGCATTAAAAAAATCCGATACCTAAAAGGTATCGGATTATTATTATGCAATTTGCTATTTACTTAGCACCGGGGATCGTGAATATTCCCGATTCGACAAGCTCACGCAGTCCCTTGTGAGAATCGTACATCACCAAAAGTCTGCTTTCGATGACAGCCCATTTCTCCTCGATCTCGACATCCGCCGCCTCAAGCTTCTTCTTTGCCACGGCTTCCGCCTCCGCGATTATGGCATCGGCCTGCTTTTCAACGGCTGCAAGTGCCGCCTCGGAGCGTGCGTCCCTGAGCTTTATATTTTCAATGTAGGTATCTACCGTTGCCTGTGCAGTGACGAAAAGATCGTTTATCTTTGCTGAGGCATCCGCAAGATTGCCGGTCTCGCTGACCTTGATCTCATAGTTGTCAAGCTTCGACTGGAGCTCCTCGACCTTTGCCTTGAGGTTTTCGATCTCCTGTTCCTGGTCGTGCATGACCATTATCATTTCGTTCTTGGAAAGATTTATAGCTTCGTTTCTCATGCTTTGCTCCTCACTCCGTTAATATTTACAGTGCCTTGCCTTCGCATATCGCCCTGTATAGGAACATGACGACCTGCCAACGGCTGCACACCTGATCCGGTCTAAAATGGGTCGCATCATAGCCTGTGGTTATTCCGGCACCGTATGCCCAGAGTATCGCAGGGCAAAATACGCTGCTGTTGCTGACATCGACAAAGGGATTCGCTCCGGTTGCCGGAGCAGGTTTTCCGTAATAACGCCACAGGAAGGTGACGAACTGAGCTCTCGTTACCGTGTCATGGGGCTTGAAGGTGCCGTCGTTGAAGCCGGTGGTTATGCCCTGCTCCGCTGCCCACAGTATCGCCGTATAGTACGGTGCACAGGCTCCCGTTGAGCTTACGTCACTGAAGGGATTGCTTATGCTCTGCGGCTCCGGACGTCCTGCCGCCCTCCAAAGGAAGGTAACGACCTGTCCCCTTGTGCAGTCATCATAGGGCTTGAAGTAATTGTCCGTAACACCTGCGGTTATCTGAGGCGTGAAGGTGTATGCCCACATGATGGCGGTGTAGAAAATGTCACCGCTCTTTACGTCGTAGAAGGGATTCTGGAAGAACTGGCCGCAGTTTTCGCACTTGCCTCTGACTATCTTATGACCGGTAGCCTTAGTCTCGTCGGTCACATACTGGTCGTTGCAGTTATTGCACTTGTGGGTGGTGTAGCCGTCCTCGGTGCAGGTCGCCGGAGTTACGACAACATCATAGCGGTGCTTTCCGTAGCTGCCGTAGTGCTCACCGCATTCGGTGCAGACTGCCTGCTCCCGGCAGGTCGCCAAGCCGCCGTTGTGTGCTTCCTTCTTGCCGATCTCGTACCATGCGTTGCTTATGATTATACCGTTTGCCTCGAACTCGGATTTGAGATCGGCAAAGGTCATGCCGCAACGCTGACAGCCGAGCCAGTGATATTCGTTGTCGTAGCAGTGATCTATATCCTTGAGGTGGACATTTGCAAGGAAGTCCTCTATCGAGATGCTTCCGCTTATGCCGCTGCCGGAGGTAGCGTCTTTGATTATCTGGATGATCTCATCCATCGTGAGATCGGTGAAGCCTGCCGCTTTGATAAGATCCACAAGCGTTTGAGCACTTATGGCATCCTTACCGGGGTGTAAGTCATGGCCGGTGCATTTATCGATGATCCCGGCTTCGTCGGTGGGTACGGTCGCCTTTGCGTCAAGGTACATATTGCCGCATACGGTGCAGACAAAGTGAGACTTGACTCCGTCGGCGTAGCAGGTACGCTCCGTTCCGGCAACGTAGTTTAAGTGGGATGCACAGCCGTCGGCGCAGGCGGTATAGTACTGCCTGCCGTCGCTTATCTTCTCACCGCAGCCGAGGCAATAGGTATCGCCGGTATAGCCGGGCTCGGAGCCGGAGGGCTCATATGCTCCTCTGATCTCGGTCTCGCCGTCGTGGTTTGCCGGGTCTCTCTGCCCGTCGTCATAGCCGCAGATTATGCAGTAATTGCCACTGTGACAGGTGGGCTCGGTGCCGGACATGGTATGCGATTGTGCGGATGCAACGGGGTTCGGCTTATCGCACCATTCACACACAAGCTGATGCGTCAGCTCGGTGATGATCCACTTCTTATAGCTGTGGCTTACCGTTGCAAGCACGGTATCCTCCTCGGCTATCTCGGTTTGAGCTGTATCATCGGTGAAGCAGACGTTGCAAATGCTGCACTGCCAGTATTCGATATTGCCCTCCTCGCTACAGGTGGGATCCTTTGCGTCATGCTTATTGAGATCGTGGGCACAGGCTTTGTCGGTCACATGGCCTTCCTCGACAAGCACACCGCAGTCGGTGCAGTAAAGGTCACCGGAGTAGCCCTCGGTATCGGGGGTGGGTGCTACGAAGTGTTTAAGCTCGGTATTGATATGAGTGTTCGGGTCCTTGTCGCCGTACTCATGACCGCAGGTGGTGCATATCGCCTTACCGTTGCAATATGCCGTACCGCCGGAGTGGGTGCCCGTGTTGGTGATGCCACCGCACATCTTGCACTTTTGTGCGTGATATTCAACACCGTTTTCGGTTATGGCGACCCATTCGTAATCGTGCTTTAGCTGATCGAGAACGGTATCGCTCTTTTTGATCTCGTTCTTGCCCTCGGCATCGGAGAAGTAGTCGCGGCAGCCGCTGCAATACCAGTAACGGATATTGCCAGGTGCCTGACAGGTGGCTGCTACGGCAGGGAATTCCTTGAGATCGGTATGGTTTGCAGGGTCCTTTGCCAGCTCGGTATCGGAGTGCTTTATCGGAGTCGTTGCTCCTGCATCGGAGTAATACTCACGGCAACCGTCGCAGTACCAATACTGTATATTGCCCTTCTCGCAGCAGTTGGGGGTCACAGCCGGATATTCGACAAGGTTCTTGTGATTATCGGCATCAAGCTCCGTTTCGATGGAGGCTCTCGTTATCTCGTTCTCGCCCTCGGCATCGGAGAAAAGCTTGGAGCAGATATTGCAGGTGTAATGTGCCTCAAGTCCCTTTTCGCAGCAATTGCCGGCAGTCGCCTCAACGTACACGACATCGGCGTGGGTGTTTAGCACATCGATGGTGCAGGCAACTACGGTAGTTTCAAGCTGAGCTTCCTCGTCGAGATAGCAGCGTCCGCATACCTCACAAATATAATAAGGTATATTGCCCTCCTCGGCACAGGTCGCAGCCTTTGCCGGAACAAAGCTGAGAGTATGCTCATCGCAGGCTTCGAGCATAACGGTGAGCGTTGCGGTATTACTGAAGCTGAGATCCTTGGGTATCGTCACGATGGATACCGTCTTTTCATAATAAACGGCACAGCGGACTCTGAGTCCATCGGATTCGGTTCCTACGTTTGTGATACGCAGGGTCTTGCCCTCTCCGAGCTTTGCCGCCTTTATCTTATCTATCGCAGCAGACAGATCCTTGAGGTCGAGATTATCGACATTGACCTGATTCGCATCGAACCATATGTATTTGAGATTCGTACTGTCCGGATTGGTGGCGGCTACGGTGAACACTGCCGTCCCTCCCGGGTTCACGGTGACATCCTTGGGCTGAGTCGTGAATGTGCAGCTACCGATGGCATGGGTATGCTCAACGGCAAGCACCTGAAGCGGCACAAGGCTAAACAGCATCAGCACGGTCAGTGCAAGGCTTAGGACACGTTTCTTCATTTTATCGTCTCCTTTGCAAAAGTTTATTCACAGCAATTATACATTTCCCATATGATTTATTCAAGTCTATTGACTTCCGCTCTTAAATTCCGTCATTTTTCACATAGCACGGCAACGAAATTTGTGCAAGTTTAAAAGCCGATATTCTTTGCCTGCTCCTCACGGTACTGCATCGTATAGAGCTTCCAGTACTCGCCCTTGGATTTCATAAGCTCGGAATGAGTGCCTCGCTCTACGATCTTACCGTCGGAAACGACAAGGATGACATCCGCTCTGCGTATCGTCGAAAGGCGGTGGGCTATGACAAAGCTCGTTCTTCCGCTCATCACCTTTTCTATCGCATTCTGGATGAGCTGCTCCGTCACGGTATCTACGGAGCTTGTCGCCTCGTCAAGCACGAATATTCTCGGGTCGGCAAGCAGGGCTCTTGCAAATGACAAAAGCTGCTTTTCACCGGTGGACAGTCCGCCGCCGCCCTCACCGAGAACGGTATCGTAGCCCTTGGGAAGTGAGGCGATCAGCTTGTCCGCCGATACTGCCTTTACCGCCGATTCTATCTCCTCCATAGTTGCATCGGTCTTTCCGTATCGCAGATTCTCAAGCACCGTACCGGAGAAAAGATGCGGTGTCTGGAGAACATAGCCAATGTTAGAGTGGAGCCATAGCTGACTGCGTTCCCTTGCGTCCCTACCGTCTATGTACACGGCGCCCTCGGTGGGCTCAAAGAAGCGGCACACAAGGTTAACAAGCGTAGATTTGCCTGCTCCGGTCTCACCGACTATCGCAACATTAGTACCCTGCGGCACCTTGAGGTCAAAGTGGCGGAGCACATATTCGTCACCGTCGGGGTAGCGGAAGCTGACATCACGGAACTCGATGTCACCGTGAAGCTCCTCCCAATTTTCCTTTTTGGGTGTAAAGCTGTCGCCGTACTTTTCGACGACCTCGGCACTGTCGGCAACATCGGGCTCGGTATTCATAAGCTTTGTAAAGCGTTCGACATTGACCTGAACGTTTATCAGTGAGGATATGACCTGAACAAGAAACTGTATCGGCTCCATCATACCCTGTGCGTAGCTTATAAACGCAGACAGGGTGCCGATGAGCATAACGCCCTCGGCGGTTATGATGCCGCCACGCCACAGCACCACGGCAAGTGCCACACAGCTTACGAATGCCGTTGTGGACATGAACATACTGCGAAAATGCATATGACGCACACTGAGGCGTTTCATCTCTCCGGTGAGTGAGTCAAACTCACGCTCCACCTTGTCCTCAATGACAAGGGTCTTTATCGTCTTGGCTCCGCTGATGCCCTCGTTGAAGGCGGAGGTTATATGAGAATTTTCCTCCCTGACCTTACGCTGATAGTACAGCATTTTCTTCTGGAAGAAGGTGCTCAGAAGCACCGCTATCGGCACAACGGCAATGACGCAAAGGGCAAGCTTCCAATTGAGTATCAGCATCATCACAATGGCAAGGAACAGATAGGCGATATACCACACTGCCTCCATAACGCCCCATGCAAGTGTACCTGCTATGCGATCCGTATCGGACATGACCCTTGCATGGATATAGCCGACGCTGTTTTGATTGAAGTACGAAAACGACAGCGTTTGCAGATGATCGAAGCTTGCTCGCTTTAAATCTCTGCCGATGAACATCTCCGCCTTACAGGCTCCGAGTGAGGATATGTAGTTCGTTACGACCTGTATCACCATTACGAGCACATACAGTGCAATGAACACCCAAAGCCCCGAAAGAGTCTTTCCGCCGATGAAGTTGTTTATCGCATACTGCTGGAACAGCGGTATTATCGCATCCATTCCGCTGCCTATCGCTCCGGTCACCACCATTGCGATAATGAGGTTTTTATACGGCTTTATATACGGTATTATCAAGGGAATACCGAACCATGAGCTTTTCTTTTTCATGCTTCCTCCTCCCCTGCTGCCATTTGAATATCATAGATCTTGCGGAACAATCCGTCTCCACGCAAAAGCTCCGCCGGTGTTCCGAGCTCCTGCACCCTGCCGTCATCGAGTACAAGCACCTTGTCGCAATCCATAAGAGTTGTAATGCGGTGGGAGATGATTATATTCGTTACGCCCTCGAGATCCTGTCTCAGTGCTCTGCGTATCTTTTCATCGGTCTCGGTATCTACCGCCGAAAGTGAATCATCGAACACGATAACGGGGGTCTTTTTGGTGAGCATCCTCGCCATTGCCACTCTCTGACGCTGACCGCCGGAGAGGGTCACGCCTCTTTCGCCCACCATCGTATCGTAGCCCTTGGTAAATTCCTCGATATCCGAAGCGATACAGGCTGTTTCTGCCGCAGCCTTTATCTCGTCGATATCGCTGCCGCAGATGCCTATGTTCTCCGCTATGCTCCTTGAGAACAGGAAGGGCTCCTGCAATACGACACCGACATTGTCTCTTACCCATTTTGCCGGCATTTTTGAGATATCCTCTCCGCCGACGCATATTCTGCCGGAGCTCGGTGCATATAATCTGCACAGCAGCAGTATCAGGCTGCTTTTGCCCGATCCGGTGCTTCCGAGAACTCCGAAGCTGCTCCCTGCTTTTACGGTGAAGCTGAGATCCTTCAGCACCTCGGCATCATCGTGATACGAAAAGCTCACGTTTTCAAAGGTAATGTCACCGGTCATGGGCTTTTCGGCGGCATCGGGAGCATCATGCTCCTCCTCGGCAAGCAGAACATCGGCTATTCTCGACACCGATACTCCTGCCTTGCTCATCTCGGAGATCATTCTTCCCAAACGGCGAACGGGGTTTATGAGCATTGAGTTATAGACCGTAAAGGATATGAATTCGCCCTCGGTCATCTCACCGTTTACGCAAAGGATACTGCCGATTATGACCGTCAGCATGACCTGTAAGCAGCTTGAGAGATCGCCCACTGCCCAGAACGATGCAAGTGTGCGGCAAAGCTTGATCCAAAGGCTCGTATAGTGCTCGTTTTGATCGTCAAAGCGTTTACGCTCGTAGTCCTCCTGACCGAAAGCTCTGACTACTCTGACTCCGGTGAGGTTCTCCTGCGCAATGGTACTGAGCACGCCCTCGTTCTCGTCGCAATCAGTAAAGCGGTCACGGATCCTGTTGTGGAAAAGCCAAGAGTACAAAACGATTATCGGGAACATTACAAGTGCCACGATCGACAGCTTGAAGTTCATCGCAATCATACAGGCAAGTGACAGGATGATCAGCACGATGATGCGGAACACCGCAACGAACTGCTCCTGGAAGAAAGTCTTTATTCGTTCGATATCCGAGGTGCAGCGTTGGATTATATCACCTGTGGGATTGGTGGAATGCCAGCTCCAAGGCAGCTTTTGAATATGATTATACAGCAGGTCGCGTCCCGTTTTAACAAGGGTCTCGCCCGCCTTGGCACTGTAGAGATTCAGCTCATATCTGAAAAATGCACTCATCGCACCGAATACGACGATGAGCAGTGCAACGCTCCACATATTATCACGCACCGCACCGACACCGCCCACGGCATTTATAAGTGCCATGATGAAATCGGGAAGCTCGAGCTTCACATCCCCGATAACGGAGTCGACTGATACTCTGAGTATCTGAGGCATCACAAGCTCACACAGGGTAAACAGTATTCCTGCTGCGATACAAAGGAGGAAATACTTCATACTGCCCTTTAGCAGCATTCGCATGACCTTCATATTTCCGCCCTTTTTATTCGCACGGTTCAATGGTATCACCTCATTTCAAACAACTATTTTAACATATACAGCGTAAAATGCAAGTTTTCTGTTTTCATATGCTGCCCATAAGTTTCATATACATTAACAATGAACAACGGGGAGTGGTGTATTTGCATACAAATATTGAAGAACGTGCCTGTGAGCTTGCTGTCTACATTATTGAAAATAAATCGACCGTTCGCAGAGCGGCAAAGCACTTCGGTATCTCGAAAAGCACCGTACACAAGGATCTCACCGAAAGGCTCAAGACAGTAAGTCCCTCGCTCTTTGCCGAGGTCAGAGCCGTTTTGGATACGAATAAGGCGGAACGTCACATAAGAGGCGGCATGGCAACAAGGAGAAAGTATAAGGGATTATAATTATTTGTCCGAAAACCCATAATGGGTTTTCGGACATTTTTTGCAGTCTGAGAAGTATTCTCTGCCGGGTACACGCACCGACAGAAAATGATCTTGATTATTTTTGCCGCCATTGGCGGCAAACTCTGCAAGGCTTTGCAGACAAAAAAAGAAGCGGCTCTTGCCGCTTCTTTTTTATATATGGTTTGCTTAAAATTACTGTGCGTTGGCTGCGTCCTTGCCTGCCTGAAGTGCCTTCATGTTGCCGGGGAGGAACTTTGCCTTACGCTCACCGAGCTCTATGCGGATAGCTTCGCTCATGCTCTCGTCGGTAGTTACGGGAGCCTTTGCCAGCATTGCACCGAGGATAGCAACGTTTGCACCCTTGGGGTTGCCGACTTCTTCAGCTATACGGTTTGCATCGCAGTATACGACAGTGATGTCGTCACGCTCTGCCTTGCGGTCGATGATGGAGCTGTTGATAACGAGAACGCCGCCGGGCTTGACATGGGGCTCAAACTTGTCCAGAGAAGGACGGTTCATGGCGACAACAACGTCTGCCATGTCTACCAGAGGAGATGCAACGGGATCGTCACTAACGATGACGGAGCAGTTTGCGGTACCGCCACGCATCTCGGGGCCGTAGGAGGGAAGCCAAGAAACGTGCTTACCGTCGAGCATGCAAGCCATTGCAAGGAACTTGCCGATCAGGAGCATGCCCTGACCGCCGAAGCCTGCGAATATAAACTCTTTTTTCATATTATTCGGCCTCCTTGTCTTTCTTTACACCGAGGGGATAATAAGGAATCATGTTCTCTTCGAGCCACTTGAGAGCTTCAACAGGATTGAGACCCCAGTTGGTGGGGCAGGTGGACAGAACCTCGATGAGGCAGAAGCCCTTGCCTTCCATCTGGTAGGTGAATGCCTTCTTGATGGCCTTCTTGGTCTTCATGATGTTGGCATTGTTGTTGACTGCACAACGCTCAATGTAGTAAGAGCCGGGGATGGTAGCAAGCATCTCGGAGATGCGGATAGGAGCACCGCACCATGCCTCGTCACGACCTCTGGGAGAGGTGGTGGTCTTCTGACCTACGAGGGTGGTAGGAGCCATCTGGCCGCCGGTCATGCCGTAGATTGCGTTGTTGACGAAAATAGTGCAGATCTTCTCACCGCGGTGTGCTGCGTGAACGATCTCTGCGGTACCGATAGATGCGAGGTCGCCGTCGCCCTGGTAGGTGAATACGAGGGTGTCCTTGCCGACAACACGCTTTGCACCGGTTGCAACTGCGGGAGCACGGCCGTGTGCGGCTTCGTACATATCGCAGTTAAAGTAATCATATGCGAAAACGGAGCATCCGACAGGAGCAACGCCGATGACCTTGCCTTCCTCGATGACGCCTTCTTTTTCGAGCTCTTCAATGGACTCTGCTACCAGACGGTGGATAATGCCGTGGTTGCAGCCGGGGCAGTAATGGAACTGCTTATCGGTAAGGAGCTTGGTTTTTTCAAATACTACGGACATTTTACATAGCCTCCTTCATGCTCTTGATCTTGGCGACGATCTCGTCGGTGGTGGGCATCTGGGAGCCGCAGTGACCGAAGAAGTCAACGGGCTTGGAGCCGTTTACTGCAAGCTTGACATCCTCGAGCATCTGGCCTTCGTTCAGCTCAACGTCGAGAACTGCCTTAACGCTGTCTGCACCAATGACCTTTGCCATTGCGTCGTACGGGAAGGGCCATACGGTGATGGGACGTACCAGACCGACCTTAATGCCCTCTGCCTTGAGCTCGCTGATAGCGGACTTTGCTATACGGGCAACGGTGCCGAATGCGGTGATGATGATCTCAGCGCCTTCGCACTCGTACTCTTCCCACATCTGCTCGTTCTCGGTGACTTCCTTGTAGCAAGCCTGGAGAACGTCGTTATGTGCTGCGAGTTCCTCGGTGGAGATGTAGATGGAGTTGATAACGCCGCGCTTTGCGGGGTCATCGCCGGGCTTCCAGCCGGTGCAAGCCCAGGGCTTCTTCTCGGGATCGATCTTGAAGTCGACCATCTCGGGCATCTCAACAGGCTCCATCATCTGAGCGATGATACCGTCAGCGATGAAGAGAACGGGGATGCGGTACTGCTCTGCCTTGTCATAGGCGAACATCATAATGTCGATAGCTTCCTGAACGGAGGAGGGTGCGTAGGTCAGGAGGTGGTAGTCACCGTTGCCGCCGCCCTTAACTGCCTGGAAGTAGTCGCCCTGAGAAGCCTGGATGTTGCCGAGGCCGGGGCCGCCACGCATGACGTTGAGGATGACTGCGGGAAGACGAGCGCCTGCGCAGTAGGAGATACCTTCCTGCTTGAGGGAGATTCCGGGGCTGGAGGAAGAAGTGATAACACGAGCGCCGGTACCTGCTGCACCGTAGATCATGTTTATTGCAGCGACCTCGGATTCTGCCTGAAGGAAGCAGCCGCCGATCTCGGGCATACGGGCGGACATGTATTCAGGGATCTCGGTCTGCGGGGTGATAGGATAGCCGAAAAAGTAACGAGCACCGGCTCTGATGGCGGCCTCTGCGATAGCTTCGCTACCCTTCATTAGCTGTTTTGCCATTTTTTCTGTTCCTCCTTATTCTTTCTCAATGTGGATTACCACATCGGGGCAAGTGCGTGCGCAAGATGCACAGCCTATGCATTCTTCGGGTCTTACGACCTCTGCCGGGTGATAACCTTTTGCGTTGATCTTAGTCTTGGAAAGTTCAATGATATGCTTGGGGCAGGCTCTTGCACAGAGACCGCAGCCCTTGCACAGGTTTTCATTGATGGTTACCTTTACCATGTTGCTACCTCTTTTCTTTATTTTTGCTATTTTTTGAATAACATTTTATATATGAACCGTCTGCGACGGGACATATCACAGATTCTTCGTTCTGGGGTCTACCGTATTGAGACCGTATTTAATATACGAATCCCAGTCACGGTGCATGAACATATCTATCGCTATGGGCTTGCCTATGTACTTGGGATCGTGACCCTCGGCAAGGAATTTGTCCAAAAACTCCTTCTTACCGGTAGTATATGCAACGGGGATGCCGGTCCTTTCCGAAACCTCCTTGAGCATAAAATACCCGTCTCGCAGCTCCTCCTCCGAGGTCTCCGTCGCAAGATTGGTATTGTTTATCATACCGGTTATCTTGAGTCTCGAATGAAGCTCCATACCCTCCTGAAGCTTTATAAGCTTCTCAACGGTGCCGGAAAGCGGTCTTCTGACATTGACAACATTCAGAACCTCAAGAGAGCCCTCCTCAAGATCGAGGAAGTCCTGATGATATCTTCCGAGTGCCGTTGCACCGACATCGTCACCGCCGACATCGAATATAACGGTATCCCAATCGAGAACGAAAGCGGATGCGACCTCAGCCGGCAAAGACAGGGTCTCAATGCCGGAACAGGCGTAGTTCGGAGATACGAGTCTTATCTCCTTTTGCTCTACCATCTTACCTCTTTCGGTAAGGCGGAAATAGGTGTTTACCATATCAAGATCAAGCAGCTCGGTACGCTTACCGAGTGCCGCAGCCTGAGTTGCAAAGTTCAGTGCAAGCTCACTCTTGCCGCTGCCGTAGTTGCCGATCAATACTTTTACTTCTTTCATTTGACTGCTCCTTTGCACAGTATACGCATACTGCAACAAATGCATTTTAACATCATCGCAATTTAACGTCAACATTTTGACCCGTTAATTTGTAGACAAGCACCATTAAAAACCACCAAAAATGCACCCTCTTTTTTGTTAATTTAGCCAGTGCGGACTTATGGGCTTCGATTTTGCATCGCTTTCGATTTGTTTTTTGCTCTTTTGTTCAAAAATTGCACTTTTGGTGGGTTTAGATGCACAATGGTTTAAATGCAAAAAAATTGTTTCTATTTAGGTGCAATTGTACAAATGTTCATTTTGCAACATATTTTGCAGACAAGAAGGCTTGGTCTGTTTTTTTCCGAAAGTATCAGTAAACGGAAATGTGCCGTGCTGAGTTTGCCGCCTGTGGCGGCAAATAAATTGGAATTTATTTTCTGTCGGAGAGTGTAGCTGACAGAAAATACTTCTCAGGCTGCAAAAGGCTTGACTGAAAAGCCCTCCGCGGCTTTTCAGTCAAGCTAAAACAGCACCTGCTTTAAGCAAGTGCTGTTTTAATGTTTTAGAATTTTCCGCTTCTTCCGCTGCCGCCGCCACCGCTGTGGCTGCTGCTTGAGGATTTGCTTTCAATCTTGCGTCTGGTCTCGGTCGTATGCGTGTATCTGTCAAAGCTGCGATCGAGCCTGAAGCCGCCCGGGGTCACATATGCCTTTGCCTCGACCTTGCGTTTTACCGACTTCATCTTACCAAGAAGCACAAGGCATATCAGGATAGCGATAAAGCAGGCTACGCCTATGGCAATGAGGATATCGACAAAGTGGCCTTCCTCAACGGGTTCACCGTTTTCGGCAAGCTCAAGGTATTCCTCACAGGTAGCGATGAAGCTTGCAAAGCCGTCGTACCATTCGTCATGACTCAAGTACGGGAGGAAGCTTTCTTCAAGCTGCTCCTGACCGTATTCGTTGAAGGCGTACTCGGCATTATCACCGTGTACGAACATAGCCCAGTCACGGTCATACATACTCAGAAGAAGCATGATGCCGTCACGGTCATCACCGTAACCGAAGCTGCTGTCCTCATTGTTATAGATATCGGTGGTGACATCGTACACATCGCCGTAACCGTATTCGGTATAATCGTCGACGATCACGATATATACACCGCAATCATATTCCTCGGACACCGATTCTGCCATGGCTTCGAGCTCTTCCCATTCGTCGTATGTAAGAAGATCGTAGACATCGATGACGTATTCCATCGTGCCGTCTGCCATAGCCGGGACACAAAGTGAGATAACAAGAAGCAATGCCGTTAATACGGACAGAATTCTCTTTTTCATCTATGTCCCTCCCTTACAGCAGCATCAGCAGTGAACCGATGACACTCAGAGGTGCGGCAATCGCGGCAAAGGTTGCCCAGAATTTGCCCCAGCTCACGGGAAGATCACCGACAAGCTTTCCGGTTTGTCCGTTCATGGCAAAGAGGTAATCCTTGCCCTGCCATTTGGTATTGAGCAACCACACGGGAAGCAGCGCGTAATGCACCTTTCCCCTGCTGAGTCGAATGTCACCGCCCACTCGGATGCAGGTGTTGTAGCCGGAGACGGTATCTCTGAGTGCCGCTTCAAGAGTATTCTTGCAGCGTTCATCCGCTCTGGGGCTGCTCTCCTGTGCACTGACATCATAGCGATCCGCAAGGAAGCCCGGGAGATACGCCGCCGAAAACGGCTTGAGATCCCTGTAGTCAAAGGGCTCGATGGAATCCATGTGGTTATCCGGCATCTTGGTGGAGGCATCCACGGGGATCTTTTCAAATGCTACGCTGCCGGATCTGAAAACGTTGAAATGCTCCGTTCTTATGATCTCGGTATCACCCCTACGCTGAGTGTAGGTTCGTGTTGCGGTATAGTTTGAGGAGCCTTCCGCCGATCCGTCAAAGAGCCAGAAGGGTACATAAACGCCCTTGATCTCCTGTATGTGATTATCGGCTGTAAACGATTTGGGGAGGAAGGGCTTTCCCTTGTAATGATTCTTGAGAGCCCTTACAGCCTCGTCCTTGTTGAGCTTGAAGGGAATAACGAACTCCGGCTTTAATGCACCGGAAAACTGACCCGGTACTACCGTGGGATTGCCGCAATAGGGGCAGCTCGTTGCCGCAGTCGATGCATCGCATATAAGCTCCGCACCGCAGCTCGGGCAGGAATATGCCTTCATGTTGGCACCGTCCGCTCCCCAGTCTCCTGTCATTGCGGAGGTATCCCATTCGTCATCCGCCGCTCTGCTTTCGGCGGCTTGCTGTGCTTCCGCCGCCTTTTCATATTTTTCCGCATACAGTGCCTCGATCTGTGCAACTTCAAAACTTGAGCCGCAGAAATCGCACTCCAGCTTACCGGACTCACCGACAAAGTGCAGCGGTCCCGTGCAGTTTGGGCACTGATAATTTGTTACCTGTGTAGGCATTATTTATCTCCTTTGAATATTAACCTACGGCAAACGCATCGGGCATTTCGGATCCGCCCTCTATAAGAGGCAGGTACCAATCATAGTAGAGATCGGGATATGCACCCTCACTGAGATCGCTCCAGTCGGTGCCCCAAGGACGGAGGTATGCTACGAAGGTGTAGCTTCCGTCACTGTCGGTATAGGTGCCTTCGATGCATATGAGATCGTCAACCACCATGTCAACAGGGTCACACACTATATCACCGCCGGTGATGACGAGATCCATGAATTCGCCGCTTTCGAATACCATGCTGCCGTGTACGGTGCCACCCTGCTGAGTGAAGCTGACATCGGCAAGGCAAACACTGTCGCCGTCGACATCCCAGATCTCTATACTGCCGGTCAGATCGCCGTAGGTGTAGATACGGGCACAAGCATCCCAGGTGTAGCCGTCAAGATCGGCATAATAGCCGTCTGCCGCGGAGATGCCCCACCAGCCGTACCAGTCGCCTTCCCACCAGGAAATCCAATCGTCTTCGCCGCCGGGCTCACCGCCGATGTACTCGGAAAAGCTCGAGTACTCATCGAGCTCTGTGGGGTCGAGCTTGAACTCCTCAACGCCGCCGTCGAAGTCGTCCAAGGTGACTACGATCTCGTCCTCTAAGTTGACATTGCCCTGATAGTCTATCGCATTGAGGTTCCAGCCCAAGTAGACATCTATGCTCTCACCGGGCTCGATATTCTCATAGTTGTGACCGTCCTGGAGGGTCGATATCGCCGCTACATACATATACTCGCCTGCCTGTTCGGCTTTGTCGTATATAGTAAGTCCGTAGGATGCATCGGAATCGCTGTTATTGGTGAACTCCATGGTCACGATAACGGATTCATATCCATCCTCGTCGGGGCAGATAACGGCTTCTTTGAGCTCCATTTCGAAGTCGCCTATCACAAAAACGTTTGCGTTGTGCTTTTTGCCTTTATCCTTGTCCTTATCTTTGTCTTTCCCGTCGCCACCGCAGGCTGCCAGTACAAAGATCAAAGTCAAAGCAAGAATTGCGGCAATGATTCTTTTACAGGTCTTCATTTTCTTCATCCTTTCCACCGTTTACACGGTCTCTCTTTTTCCGTATGATCAAGGTCTGGGAGTACCGCAATACTCACAGAACTTACCATTGTTTTGACCGCCGCAAGCGGGGCATACCCAAGGTCCGGCAACGGGTGCCTGAGGCTGCTGATACTGAGGCTGCTGAGGCTGTTCTCTCTGTATCGAGGCACCTGCTGCGATATCCTGGATCCTGCGTATTTCATTGCAGATCTGCTGTGTCATCTCATAATACCGGCTGTACTCGGGGGCACACATGGGGTCAAAGCCGTTGTTGGTCAGACTGCCGAGGATGCTGCCAAGGCTGCTCTTTCTGCCCATGGGATTATTCATCATACCGTAGGAGCCGTACTTTATCTGAACAAGAGAGGGATTGACTCTGAACTTCATCTCGTCAAAATACGGAGTGTTTACGGTGATGATGATATAGAAGTTATAATTATAATTGTAGCGAGGGGGATTGTAGCTCACTCTGGTATCATTGGGGCCGTCACGAAGGATCTCGTCACGGTGCTCCTCAACGTCCATTCTGCAGCCGGTGACGCATGAGTAGTCCACAACATCGGGATTTGCCTCTGCTATGGAACGTGCATCCGTCACTATCATCCAACGATTCGCATCGTCGGTCATAACCTTCCAACTCTCGCCTATGCAACGACTTGTGGAAAAGCGAGCTACCTTCTGCTTGTTTGCTTCCCTGTATGCAAGCTGCTGCTTGATCTGATCCACCGTGGAATGGCGACGCTCTTCAAACCAAGGAGAAAGCTTATTCGCACATTCCTTGCAGAGATTACCGTCCTCAAGCTTGCGATTGCCGAGTAAGCCTATCTCGCCACCGCACACCGAGCACTCTTTCTTTTCGAAGATTTTTCCGAATATACCCATTGGTCATTCCTCCTGTTTGTGAATGTTTTGAATATTGGGATTTTCCATTCCACCGCGGTCAGTTATCCTATTCACAACGAAGTGCCTATAGAGTCTACTGCCATGCAACAGTCTCAAAAGCATGGCAGTAAGCGAAGGCATTTTTATCACACTATGTCTCCGTTATCGAAGGGGTCGCCGCACTCGGGGCAGAACTTAGGCGGGTGGGTCTTGTCTTCGGGCTCCCAACCGCATTTATCACACTTGTACTGAGGCACTCCGGCAGGCTTCTTTGCACCGCATTCGGAGCAGAACTTGCCCTTATTCACGGCACCGCAAGCACAGGTCCAACCGTCGGACTGAGGCTCGGGTCTCTTGGCACCGCACTCGGGGCAGAACTTGCCGCTTGCGGTATGACCGCAGGAGCATACCCATGTATCGCCCCGGGGCTTGGGCTCGGGCTTCTTGGAGCCGCACTCGGGGCAGAATTTGCCGGTAACGGTCTTGCCGCAGGAGCACTGCCATGCATCGGCAGCGGGAGCCTGAGGTGCCGGTGCTGCCGGTGCAGGCTGCTGCATCTGCTGCATCTGCTGCATCTGACCCTGCTGATACAGGGAATTGATATTCGCACCACCTGCCATATTTGCCATGTTCATGCCCATGAATGCCATTGCGGGGCCTGCACCCTCGTTTGCGGCAGCAGCCTGCATTGCAGCAGCCTGAGCTCCGACCATATGTGCGGCAGCCATGGTGGGATCCTTGAACGCGGCATTGCGCTGAAGCTCCTTGAGCATCTTCTCGTCCTCTTCCTCTGCCTTGACGGAGGAGACACCGAAGGACACGATCTCCATACCTCTGAGATCACGCCACTTGGAGGAAAGCTGCTCATTGAGTGCATCCGCAAGCTCGAGGGTATGACCGGGGAGTGAGCTGTAGCGGATACCCATCTCGGATATCTTTGCAAACGCAGGCTGAAGTGCCGTCAAAAGCTCGGTACGCATCTGACCTGCAAGGTTTGCTATCTTATACTCCTCCGTTACATTGCCGCATACGTTGGCGTAGAACAGGAGGGGGTTTTTAAGGCGAACGCTGTATTCACCGAAGCAACGGATGTTGATATCGATATCGATACCTGCACGCTGATCCACCACACGGAAGGGCACGGGGGATGCTGTACCGTACTTGTTGCCTATGAGCTCCTTGGTGTTGAAGTAGTAAACACGCTGATCCTTGGGTGCTTCGCCACCGAAGGTGAAACGCTTACCTACATTCAGGAACACTGCCTTGATGCTCTCACCGAGGCTGCCTGCGAATATGCTGGGCTCGGTGGAGGTGTCATAGGTGTATTCGCCGGGCTCGGCACAGACATCGACTACCTTGCCCTGCTCAACGATCAGCATACACTGTCCGTCGGCTACCGCAATGATGGAACCGTTGGAGATGATATTGTCATCACCCTTGGTATTGCTGGAACGTCCGGTAACTTTTTTCTTGCCCTTTACCGCCAATACGTCTGCGGAAATGGCTTCACAGTAGAAATACTCTCTCCACTGGTCGGCAAGTACGCCGCCTGCTGCACCGGTTATGGCTTTGATAAGACCCATAATTTTTACTCCTCTCAGATTACGATTTTTCTATGCGTTGCTCTTCTTATGCCCAAGGGTCCTGTGATGATGGAATACGTATTCCGCTCAGGACACTTGAATACTCCCACAAAAACCACTCTCCTGTAGAGGGCTTTAGGCGGAGCTTTACAGGACGGGGAGAATCGGCTCCTTCGGTTTTGAGAAACATACGAACATAGCCCTGCTCCGTATCCTGCGGTCTGGGGTCGGACAATACATTCAGGGTATAGGGCCTTTTGGGGGTATATGCGTTGTCGGGGGTCGCACCCTCAAAATACGCCATAGGCAGATATTCCTTGCCTCTTAACCTATCCCTCAAAAACTGAACGTCGTACGGCATCATGGGACGGGGTCCTCTGAGTATGTTCATCGCCGCAATTCCTGCATCCTTGTCCTTCAGGTACAGCTCAAGAGCACACAAAAATGCCGCACATACATTCTCCGGATCACGGCGAGGCAGTTCTTCGAATTCCGCTAAGCTCGTGGGAATACCGCTTAATGTTACCTGCATGATTATCCTCCTTGTAAATTATATCTGTCGGGAGCCTTGCCGTCAAGGATTCATGATGACGGCAGACCTTTTATTACTAAAAAAGCAACAAATTTCGACCGCATCTCATATTGAACATTTTTATGGGATGTGGTAAGATTATAAAATAATATACATTGGGGCGGACTCTGTTCACCGTTGGCCCGTTGACAGAGTGCTTTTTCCGTTCAATTGCATGAGCGGAAAAAGGGGTACCCCTTTGCGTTCTTTAAAACCGTCGGCAAGGCTATACCCTCCTTAGTTCCCTGCACTCTAAATTATACGAAAATTCGGCAGAAAAGTCCCTACCAAAATCGCAGTGTTTTGGTAGTCGCAACATTAAAAATGTGTATTTTCATATGATATGCCGTATTTCCCGATGGAGGACCTTACTATGAAAAAGACCCTTGCATTCGTTCTGTCTCTTGTTCTTATTCTGTCCTTAATACTTACCGCCTGTGGCGATGAGCCTCAGACTGCAAGCGAGCCTATCACCCTGACGCTGTGGCACGTCTACGGCAGCCAGACCGAATCGCCCTTAAACGATGCCGTCGATGAATTCAACCGCACAGTAGGCAAGGAAAAGGGCATAATCGTAAATGTTACCTCGGTCACCGACTCCGGTGAGATCGATGAAATGCTCTCCGCTACCCTCGACGGTCAGCCCGGTTCCCTCTCCCTCCCCGATCTTTTCACCGCTTATCCCCGTGTTGCGGAGATGTTCGATGAGGGTCAGCTTCTTGATTGGAGCGACTATCTTACCGAGGATGAGCTCTCTGCCTATCGCAGCGATTTCCTCTCCGAGGGCTACTTCGGTGATGAGCTGCTTATGCTGCCCATAGCCAAGTCAAGTGAGCTTTTGTTTGTCAACAAGACTCTTTTCGATAAGTTTTCCGCCGATACCGGTGTGACTATGGACTGCTTTAACGATATCGAAAGCCTTGCGGATGCCTGTGATGCGTATTACGACTGGTCCGGCGGAAGCACCATGTTCCAGATAAACGACTTCTATCACTACTTCCTCGCCAATATGACGGGGCTCGGCACCGATTTTATAAGCGGCGGCAAGATAAACGCCGACTCTCAGGCCTTTGAGGCGGTATTCGATCCCGTTGCCTCGGCTGCTATCTACGGCGGTCTTTGTGTCGGTGACGGCTACGCCTCCGACCGTTGGAAGACCGGTGAGGTCATTTGCAACATCGGCTCTACCGCAGGTATACTCTACCTCCGTGACTATGTTACCTACGCCGACAACAGCACCGAGGATATCGAGACCCTCGTTCTCCCCTACCCCTGTCTTGACGGTGCCGAGCCTACGGTCGTTCAGCGTGGCGGCGGTCTCTTTGCCGTCAGAAGTGACGATGAGCTCAGGAACAAGGCTATCGCCGTATTTGCAAATTGGATATCCGAGAAGGAGCATAATCTCGATTTCGTCACCGAGGCAGGATATCTCCCCGTGACCGAGCTTGCTTTCGATTCTCTCTTTGACGAGCTCGACAGTGTTGAAAACGAAAAGTACCGTATGCTCTACAGTGCAGTCTCCAGTCAGTATGACG
Organism: uncultured Oscillospiraceae bacterium; assembly: GCA_964446815.1. Classification (GTDB taxonomy): domain Bacteria; phylum Bacillota; class Clostridia; order Oscillospirales; family Oscillospiraceae; genus F23-B02. Next base: position 25,000 of record CAYUQN010000014.1, read on the forward strand.
GCGGCTACGCTTTCTGCTCCGTACCGCTTTTTGACGGTGCTTCCGATGCTCAGAAGTCTTTTGAGGTACTTATAAAGTCCACCCTCCTTTCCGCTCATGATGAATTCGTCACCCGTACCGCTAACGGTGAGGATGCGGCTACCGTTATGGCTGAGCTCAAGGCAGCGGCACTTTCCGATATTCGTAATGCACTGAGCTAAACGAGATAATATGAAGCGGTTTTCACTGAGAGAGCTTAATGCTCACGCCAAAATGCAGGGAATATCCATGCGTAGGCGGTTTTTCTTGTATATTCTATCTATACTCTTTTCCGTGATCGCCGTGTTGATACTGCTTCTCAACATTTTCGGAGTCATCCGTCCTGCCGATACCGAGATCGAACGTGCTCTTGCACAGCAGCTTGACACCTCCGCCGATCATATAGAGAGCGAAATGGAGCACCTCGCAGCCCTTGCTGCCGTTTTTTCCGATGAGCTCGGTAGCTGCATCTCCTCGCAGGATGTGTCTTTTGATGAGCTCAAGGACAATTCCGATGCCTTGCTTGCCCTTCAAGAGGATGCGTACAACACGGTGTACAATTATATGAGACGTGCGGAATGCAGCGGTGCGTTTTATATTCTCAACACCACCGTAAACGATTCTTTGGACAAGACTTATCATGACGGTATCTACTTGAAGTACGCTAATCTCAGCTCGGAGACTACCGTGCGCAACTCAGTTCGTATGTTCAGAGGCAATGTTCAGGTGGCACGTCAAAACGGTATAAATCTCCACAGCTCATGGGAATATGAGACTCTCATCGGCACCTTCCCTCAGCTTGAAGATATGCTGAATATGGCTACCGCAAAGCCCGGTAAGGATTATATCCTCACCGCAGTCTACAAGCTCCCCGGTACTTGGGAGCAGGTGCGGCTTCTGTGTACTCCGATATGCGACGATTCCGGCAAGGTGATCGGTGTATGCGGCTTTGAGATAAGCAGTCTGCTTTTCGAATTTGCCTATACGACCTCCGCTGCCAATCAAAGTCTTGCCGTTTGTGCTCTGCTGAGCGAGGACGGTCGGGGGTACACTGCTCAGATATCCGGCAACCGCTCCGGCTACACTCCGGATCTTTACGGTGCCCTGGCTCTCGGTGAAAAGGATCAGTTCATCACCGTATCAGATGACAGAGGTACATTTATAGGTTTGATGAAGCCGTTAGGCATAGGTATGTCATCTCACAATGTTGCCGTTCTTTTACCGCAGGGAACCTATCAAAGCTATGTGAGCAAAATGCAGAACGAAACGGTTTTGCTGCTGCTTGCGGTCGCAACACTTGCAATTTGTATCAGTCTTTGGCTTAGTCGACGCTATGTATCGCCTATTCTCCATTCGATCGAAAGGGTCAAGTCAAGGCAATACGACAGCAGCGATACGCATATCCCCGAGATCGATGATCTGTTTGCCTACCTTGCGGAGCAGGATCGCTGCAATGAGGAGACGCTTACGGCAATACGCAGGGAGAATGATGATTCTCAGGCTTCGCTTGACAGCTTGCGTCAGGAGCACGGCAAATTGCAGGAGCGGCTAAAGCAGCTCAGTCAAAGCAAGCGTGATGAGGTCTACCCCGATGAATATGCCTACTTTGTCGAGGGTATCAAAAAGCTGTCATCCAAGGAGCGTGCTGTTTTCGATTACTATATCCAAGGTAAATCGGTCAAGGAGATCGCAGAGCTTTTGGATATCAGCGAGGACGGTGTTAGATATCACAACAAGAATATCTATGCCACGCTGGGCGTAAAAGGTCTGAAGCAGCTTAGAATGTTCATTTCGATAATGAGTCAAAAGGATGAGCGATAATAAGTAAACCGACACCGTACTTCGGTGTCGGTTTATCATCTTTGTAGCATAAATGTATTTTTAAGCTTGAAATCTCTCGGTATAGGTGTTATACTGTTATGGCTATGGAGAATTAGCTCAGCCGGTTAGAGCGCTCGCCTCACACGCGAGAGGTCAGCAGTTCGAGTCTGCTATTCTCCACCAACTTCTAAGGCTCGAAAACGTAAGTTTTCGGGTCTTTTTTGCGTTTTTGGTAACTTTTTGAGAGTGTTGTTTGCAGGTATGCAATTAGAAAATGCGATCATGTCCAAAAAATGCCCGCACTTGTTGCGGTGTAGCACCGTTATTTAAAAGTAGTGCAGCGGCAGTATGTCGCAAATCGTGAAACCGTATTTTAGGCAGTCCGTTTGCTTTAAGTAGCTTGCATAAATTTGCAGCAAAAAGCACCCTCGGTCTGAGAGTGCTTCTGTTTTGTTATTCTGTTTTTTCAGCCACGCATTGCCTGATTATTTCTCTGCATTTCTCCGGAGTTAAGTATGTTCTATCCCAACTCCAATCTTCATCCTTTGCGCATGTCTGGCAAAGTGTGAAAAACTTTTCCTCTTTCATGGTATGACTGTTTCTTGTTCCCGTGAACACAAGCAGCTTATCCCTTGATTCTTTATCTCGTTGTTCCGCCGCCTTGAACCTTGCTTTAAACAGCTCTTCTTGCCGCTCGTGGTTATACGGCAAAATCGTAGGATCAGTATAGCTCTTTTCTCGATCATACATATCATCTAACTGTAATCTTCGCTGCCGACTTGGGAAATCATCATCCCAAAGCCAACCTTCCTTTCGAGCCAAACACTTCAACGAAAAAAGTGCATCACCGTTTTTACCGAATGTTTCTTTATGCTCATCGGGATCATCAATTAGCTGCTCGATTTCCTCAGCAAGTTCCTCCGCCTCCTCTGCGTCCTCCGGTTCATCATCGGTAAAGGTCAGCGCATAAAAATCTCGTTTTGCATCTTTGCTGCCATTGCTTGCATAATGCAACATTCTCAGCAGTTCTTCTTGTCGCTCATGGTCTTGGTACTTAGCTATGAGTTCTTCGGTTTTTTGGTCAATTAGATCTTTGATTGCCGTCCAACCGGGGTTATACGATATTCCTACATGCTCCATCATTCCTTCTCCAAAAGGCGCACAGAGGAACGCCAACGAGTAGGGTGCGAAGCCCTCAGCTTTCATTATTATATTCACAAAAAAATCCTGGCGCTGTACGTATATCGTTCCATACATCAGCCTTTTGTCCTGTGCCACTTGGTCTGGTATTATCATTTTATATATCGGAATCCCCTGGAAACAATATTTCTCGACACAGTTGCGCCAATGCTCAGCGGATAACGGATCACCAGAGTCATTGTTTATTGGGGGATAATTCAGAAAGTACTGCCGTTCTGCTTCAACCCCCGCCTGTGCAAGCTTTACTTTTGCGTACAACTCAGCTTCCCGTTCCGGGTTAGTAATAAGAAGCTTATTTGGCGGATTATGCTCTCCAAGCTCTTTCTCCGCCTCTGTTGGTTCGTCGTAGTTAGTTTTCATATGAATAATCATAGGTGCAGATATATCTGCTTCCCAACCCTCATATCTGGCTATCGCTTGTATAGAAAATCTGAGCCAGCGGTTTGTGCACTCGTCACCGTTCTCTGGGTACCATCTACTCATCTCGGTCTGATCACTCCACCGTCTGTCATCTATAGGCGATGTAGAGAAGCATGAACACTTGACCTGGTTCGCTATTGCGTAGTACTCATTTATGTTGGTCATATATATTTTGCCAAGCTCACGTTGGCGTTTATGATTTAGTTTGCTCCAATTCTCTCTGTACCATTGTTTGCAATAGCCCTTAACATACGGTCCCTCCGGAGGAGCCGGTGAGAACAGACTATTGCTTAGACTCTTCCCCGCAGCATAAGAACCGCCTGCGAGCATCCACATGAACTCTGTAAATATTCCCATCAAATTCTCCTAAACTTTATCTTTAAACAATAAATACTTCCAAATATAATACTCGTCCTGAAGACTCCAATTAAGAGCACTGGCTCTTGTAGTAATTGTAATTATACTGCATTTCCGTAAATGCTTCAAGAGTTACTTGCATAATTTAATTAATTGCAATTCTCTTGCGGTTAAATTGAGTCGTTCAAGTACCTTTTCGGCGGCAAGCTCAAGAATTGCGACAAGTGCTGTCTGTACAAAGTCCATACCCTCCGTAATTGTATAATCTCTTAAGCTGTCAATTGCTGTTGCGGTGTTCGGGTCGTATTCCGTGTGCTTTTCACCGATTTAGCCACTATTGCAAACTATCGAGGTTTTTACCATTGCCGTTGACAGTTCCATAAGTTCGGAGGAATAGTTTCCGCCGCTTGCATACGCTTTTTCAAAATCTCTTTTGAGCTTGTCAAAAGCGGCGTATCTATCGGATTCGGGCTTGCTTTTTTCGGTATTCTGTGCTACATTGTTTCTGGTGTTTTTCATTGTTTTTTTGTCCTTTCTTGATGATTGATTTTTTTGACAACGGACGGTGTGCGTCCGTCCGTTGCCGCTTTGGTTTAATCGTCTGACACTTCATCCATGCAATCACTTGCACGGATTGTGTCATCAGGCCATATCCAGCCGTTTTCAGTTGGTGTAACTGGATATGCACACATTGACTAACACCTCCCTTCATAGACCTTTACCGTTTTGCGTGAGTGTGGCGGTGAGGGTCTTTTTTATGCACTTGTCAATGTGCTGGAAGATTTTTGATGCTTGTACTGTTTTCAAAATACCGCACAATTGCCACAAGCAATTATCTCCTCACACGCGAGAGGTCAGCAGTTCGAGTCTGCTATTCTCCACCAACTTCTAAGGCTCGAAAACGTAAGTTTTCGGGTCTTTTTTTGCGTTTTTGGTAACTTTTCGAGAGTGTTGCTGTGTAGCTCCGTTACGCACTGAAAAAAAGCATATCCCCACTTCTATTCAAGGTGGGGATATGTTTTTGTTTTAGTAAAACGCTATGATTGTTATGAATGACTGCATATCGATCTCGGATGTGTTTTCTATCGTTTGGCAGTTGTATGTTATGGCTAATTCACATTCATATCCATCTTCTTGTGAATAGCTGACCTCTATCGTATTATCATTGAGGTATGTATAGCTATGTGTATATGAAGAACTAACTCTTCCATCGTCATATGTCTGGCATTCAACCGATTTGAGGCGACTTCCGTCAGCATCACTTGTATAAGAAAACAGTCTCCCTGCAAATGGATCGCTTTTGTATGAGTTAACATATGATTCCAGATCTTCGTCGTAAATAGCATAGTAATATGATGAGCTTTTTAAATTCCAATCAATATCATACTCAAATACAACGCGCTGCACATATTCGGCAATAAAGTGTTCCGATGGACATTCATAATCATATATGATAGCTTCTGTCACTAAGCCACGCTTGTTATAGTAGAAGTCAATTCTATATGTCTCAAGAATTTCATCTGTATCATCTATTAAAGCTTTCGTAGAAGCAGTAATTGTCCTTGAATCACTATCATAGCTATAATTTGTTATATACGTATACGTTGTACTGTCGGAATCATATTCGCGAAGAATATCTTGTTTAAGCGTTCCGTCTGCATTATATGTATATGTATAAGTTTGATATGGTGTTCCATCTGCACCGAAAAAAGTACTTAACTCCGGTACATACACCTCGGTGGATTTGTCTCGTGTAAGGAGAAGCACTGCAACAATGGCAATTACAACGAGTACCACGGCGATGGCTATTATGAGCGGCATTTTGCTTTTCTTCTTATGAGGGGCAGCATTTGCAACGGCAACTTTAAGCGGCGAGCCGCAAGCGGAACAAAAATCTCCGCCGTCCTTATTAAAGGCACCACACTTGGGGCAATACATGAAATCATCCTCCTTAACAAATTCTCGGTTATATAAATTTGCGGATTTGTAATTATTATACCGTTTATTTCGGTATAATGCAATAAAAATCGCTAATTTAATTGATAACATTACCGCTACAATTTGTGTAGTCTAATGCATGAGAGGAGGAGTGTGTAATGGATGAAAGCTTTATAAGAAAGCGTATATCCGAGCTGCGAATGGAGAAGCATATTTCCGAATATAAAATGAGCCTTGATTTAGGGCACAGCAAGAGTTATATTCAAAGCATTTCCTCCGGTCGCTCACTTCCTTCGATGTCCGAGTTTCTCTATATATGCGAATACTTCGGCATAAGCCCGAAAGAGTTTTTCGATGACGGATGCAGTTCGCCGCTCCTTTTATCCGAGCTCAGCGAGGCTGCAGAGCAGCTAACCGATGCCGATATCAGACTTTTAATAACTCTTGCACGGCGTATGCAAAATATGAATAGCGATTTGAGTTGAAAAAACTGCCGACGGTTTCCGTCGGCAGTTTAGTTTTCAATTCAATTGTTGCACAGCCGAAACTTGTACAGTGTCAACTGTCGGGCCGGTGCAAGATAGATTAGAAATGTCTTAACGCGTAACCGAAAAAAACTGCAACGCACTTATTAAATGCGTTGCAGTTAAGATTTGTACAATGTTGCCTATCGGGCTTACGCAATAAAGAGTAGCACGCTCTTAATGCGTAACTAAAAATTACTTCTTTGCAAGACCCTTCTGGCGA
>CAYUQN010000015.1:0-29705 GCA_964446815.1 uncultured Oscillospiraceae bacterium
AGTAGGCATAGGCACTCATACATAACCAATATCTTTAAGTACGGGAAACGGGGGATACCACACCAAACACGGAAACATTAAAACTGTTATCCAAATTGTTTGATGTTTCAATCAATACGCTTCTCGGTACACCGAGACAACTGATTTGTCAATGCTGCGGTATGCCGCTTGAAGACTCCGTTATAAGCCGAGAAAAAGACGGCCTTTTCAACGAAGAATACTGTAAATGGTGCTACGCTGACGGCGAATATATGTACAGTAATATGGACGATTTAATTGAGGTTTGCGTAAAGAATATGGTCAGCGAGGAATATTCGGAAAAAGAAGTACGCGAATATCTCAAAATGACTCTTCCGAAATTGGACTATTGGAAGCGATACGAAAAGCTCGGCGGTAATAAAGCATTTGAGGAATTCAAAAAAGTTCTTATTGAAGAAATCAATGCTTTAAATATCGATGGAATGCCGAAACTCACCAAACTCAACGCGCTTGTAGGCAGTTATATCAACCTTGAATACAGACTGCCTAATGGAAAAATCGTAAAATTCCTTGATGATAACACTACATATCTCGGTAATCAGCTTGAATGTGAATTCGGCGGAAGCAGATGCTTCGGTATAGCCGCTAATATGGATTTTATCCTTATCAGCACCTATGAAGAAAACGGTGAAAATCCCGAACTTGTGATATATAAAAAGAGATAAAAATGACCGCTGAGGAGCCGAAACTCCTCAGCGGCGTTTTACGTTTACCTTACTGCCGAAGAATGACCGCAGATATAGAATTCCTCTTGCTCGGCATCCACTTCTTTTCCTTTTTGGGGAAAGTGACATCGAAAGCCTCGGCTGCGGCAGTGTCCTCACGGCAATCGGCGGCGGTGCTTGGAATATACAGCCATTTTCTGCCGTCAAGTGCGTTCGGAACTATCTCCGCTGCAAGAAGCACCGTCGGGAAGTTGCCGTCTACATTAAAGCTGACATTCTTCTTTTTGCAGCCGACGAAACCACGGCTGACATAGTTGCCCGGGCTGCCCAAAATGATGTTCGCAGCATAACCCATTTTACGGGCGACCTCAAAGGAATGCTCGATCAGTATTTTGCTGGATTTCCGCCTTTGATATTCAGGTGCAATGCAAAGCGGATAAAAGCATTGATTTGTTGAGCACAGCGACCCGCCGCAAAAATGTAGACAAAAACGGCAGCTCGCATTTGGGCAAATGGCTAAAAAACGCAGCGTTTTCAAGCACTTGAATTGACATTTATCTGACGCAATGGTATTGTTTTTTTAAGGCAAAAAACGTTACTATTTTATAAGGAGGGATTCATATGTTCACCAAGCACACAGACGAGATGTGGCAGGAACAGTATGACAGATGGGTAAACTCCATGCGTCCCGACACCAAGTTCGGCGTCGAGTTCGATAAGGAGCCAAGAGAACTCATCCAGAAGCTCGGCCTGCACATCACAGACCGTAAATTCGTAAAGGAGATCAAAACCTCGGATGCCGAGTATTACGGCATGGCACCATGGGTAAGCGATGAAATGGCAGAGGTCGCTCTTACCATGACGGTGCACAAGGTATACAGGGTAGACGAGCTTTTGAAGATGAACCCCAAGCACTCAAGGGAGCACCTTGTTGAGCTTCTCGAAGAGCTCTGCCAGGTCGGTATCGTTGAGTACAAATTTGAAAACGACTATAACGCGAGCGGCGAAAAAATGTATTCACTGCCGCCGTACATCGTCGGCAGCGGCGAGTACATGGGCATGAAGAAATCCATGATCGAAAAAGATCCCACAGCGGCAATGATATTTGACCGCATGGCGTTTGAGCCTCTTGTCGGATTTACTCAGTTCGTTCCTCCCGGCGGTGCCGGCATGGCAATGCACGTTATCCCTGTCGAAAAGGCGATTCCCGCAAACAGTGAGTCGGTTTCCCATGAGCACCTGTCCTACTGGCTGGATAAGTATGAGGTCTATGCAACGATACCCTGTGTTTGCAGAATGTCCAAGGAGATCATTGACGAGGGTGCCGGTGAGGACTATGAGGATATGTGTATAGCCGTCGGTTCAATGGCAAAGTTCGTCGTTGATACTTACCGCGGTCACTATATCACCTACGATGAGGTGATGGAGATCATAAAGCGTGCCGAGGAAATGGATTGCGTTCACCAGATCACAAACCTTGACGGCGATCAGAAGATACTCGGTATCTGTAACTGCAATGTAGCGACCTGTAGCGCTCTCCGTTCCAGCCAGTTCTTTAACTGCCGCAATCTTTCCCGTTCGGCATATGTTGCGCATGTCGATACCGAAAACTGCGTGGCCTGCGGCAAATGCGTCGAGACCTGCCCTGCCGGTGCGGTAAAGCTCGGACAGAAGCTCTGCACCAAGGACGGCCCTGTTCAGTATCCCAAGGCAGAGGTTCCCGATGAGACTCGCTGGCCAAAGGAAAAGTGGAATCCCAACTACCGTTACGATGCGCGAACCAACTGCCATGATACAGGCACCGCACCCTGCAAGACCGCCTGTCCGGCACACATTGCGATCCAGGGATATCTCAAGATGGCAAAGGAAGGTCGCTATCAGGACGCACTTGCACTCATAAAGCAGGATAACCCGTTCCCGGCGATTTGCGGCAGAGTGTGCAACCGCCGCTGTGAGGATGCCTGTATGCGTGGCAGCATTGATGCACCCGTTGCGATAGACGCCGTTAAGAAATACATAGCAGAGCTTGATCTCAACGCGGAGACCAGATATGTGCCCGAAATCAGATCCGAGAAGCGATACGGTCGCTTTGACGATGTGAAGGTCGCGGTTATCGGTGCGGGACCTGCCGGCTTGAGCTGTGCATACTATCTTGCACTTCAGGGCTACTATCCTACTGTGTTTGAAAAGAATGAGCATCCGGGCGGCATGATGCGCTACGGTATCCCCGCATACAAGCTGAGCAGGGATGTTATAGACGCCGAGATAGACATTCTGAGAGAAATGGGTGTCACGATAAAGTGCGGCGTTGAGATCGGTCGTGACTTCACTATTGCACAGCTTCGTGAAGAAGGCTACAAGAGCTTCTATGTGGCTGTCGGAGCACAGAAGGCAGCCTCCCTCGGCATCCCCGGCGAGGAGCTCGCCCTCGGAGGCGTTGATTTCCTGCATGAAGCTGCCGAAGGCAAGCAGCCGCAGATCGGCAAGACGGTGGCTGTCGTCGGCGGCGGCAATGTTGCAATAGACGTTGCACGCACTGCCGTCAGATTGGGTGCTAAGGACGTGACCGTTGTGTACCGCAGAAAAGAAAGCGACATGAAGGCCGACGCTCTTGAGGTCAAGGAAGCACGCGAAGAAGGTGTCAAGTTCCTGTTTGAGCACAAGCCCGTTGAAATTCTTGGCAAAGACGGCAAGGTAACTGCTCTCAGGTGCGAGTGCGGCGATGTCAAGTGCGACACTGTTGTTGCCGCAATAGGTCAGAAGATAGACCTTGGCGGCATTGCCGACGAAGCTCTCAAGCTTACCGAAAAGGGCACGGTAGCCGCAGAGAAGCTTACCTATCAGACAAGCGTTCCCGACATCTTCGCCGGCGGCGATGTTCAGACCGGCCCGAAGTTTGTTATCGACGCGATCGCTGCCGGACGTGAAGCTGCGATATCAATGCATCGCTTCATGCGTCCGCACACATCGCTTACACTCAACAGAAACCGCCGTGATTACATTGAGCTGGATAAGAGCGGTGTTGTCATTCCGTGCGATAAAATCAAGGCTCCCGAGCGTCAGTGTGTCGCTCACGAAACCCTCACCGAGGAGCAGGTCAAGGCAGAGACATCCCGTTGTCTGGGCTGCGGTGCCAGCATAGTTGATGAAAACAGATGCATCGGCTGCGGTCTGTGTACCACAAAATGTAAGTTTGATGCTATCCACCTCCGCCGAGATAATCCCGAGTGCTCCAACATTGTCGAGAGAGAAGACGGCATGAAGGTGATGCTGCCGTACATGGCAAAGCGTGCTGCGAAGATCGCAATTAAAGACATAAAGTCAAAGTTTGAAAAACAAGCCAAATGATAAGCCCCGAGTGGCAAGGCTAAAAGTTTAAGAGCTAACTACCACGACCACCCAAAGAAATTCTTTGGGTGGTCTCCTTATTGCCTTGTGATTGAGCAAAACGAAGCCTGCGGCGGTTATATCCGCTTAAAAACGGGTTCGACTCCCCTCAGCTCATGGCAAGAATACCGATTTATACAAACTCACTCGGAGCTTCTATTCTCAGCTTCGTAGGTTATGGGCTTGCTTTGTGCGGATTTGCAACACACTTTTTTGACGAAGAAAAGATCGTCACCGCTATGAAAGCGGTGACGGTCTTTTTGTACATATTAGTTCTCAATTTCAATTTATAGTTCCGAATTATGAATCACTTGCCCTCTTTTACTGCGTTGAACTCGTCGACGATCTCCTTATCGGGAGCCTTTGTCAGCAGAGATACGACAACGATAACGAGGCTCGAGAGCACGAATGCCGGAAGCAGCTCATAGATCGCAAATACGCCGCCGAGCTTTGCAATGCCGTATTTCCAGATGAACACCATTGCAGCACCGGTGAACATTCCGGCGATAGCACCCTGATAGTTGCAGCGTTTCCAGAACAGTGCGAAAAGCATTACCGGACCGAAGGTGGCGCCGAAGCCTGCCCATGCAAACTGAACTATGTCGAATATCGAGCTTTCGGGGTCAAGTGCGAATATGACACCGAGGATCGCAATGCAGATGAGGGTGATACGGGCGATGAGCATGGTCTTTTTGTCGGAAAGCTTGATGCCGAGCACGTCGGTGAGGATGTTATGAGTAACACCGGATGCCGCCGCAAGAAGCTGTGCATCGGCGGTAGACATCGTTGCCGCAAGTATACCTGCGACCAAAACACCTGCCAGTATCGCAAGCAGAGTGCCGTTTTCGGCAATCAGCTCCGCTATTGCGGGAATGAGGTTTTCGGCTGCGGAGGAGCTGGAGTACATTTCAATGGCTCCTGCCTTTGCCATGCCGTAGCCGACGATGCCGATGAGTACCGCAACACCGAGGGAGATGACGACCCAGATGGTGCCTACACGACGGGAAACGGTGAGCTTCTTTTCATCGCTTGCAGCCATGAAGTGGGTGAGGATATGAGGCATACCGAAGTAGCCGAGTGCCCATGCGAGGGTACCTGCGATGCTCAGCGGACTGTAATCCGAAACGCCGCTTCCGTCAATGGCGGTCTTGGCAAACATATCGAGGTAGCCGGGGAGCTCCTGTGCGTTTGCAACGACCTGATCCACACCGCCTGCCGCACTTACGCCGAATACTATGACGATGATGAGCGTTGCGCTCATAACAAGGCTCTGAACAAGGCTTGTGACCGATGCCGCCATGAAGCCGCCTGTCGAGGTATAGGCAACGATGACCGCTGCGGATATGAGCATTGCCGTGGTGTAGTCAAAGCCCAGAAGTCCGTGGAACAGCTTGCCGCAGGCAACAAAGCCGGATGCGGTGTAGGGTACGAAGAACACAATGACCATCAAGGCACCGAGGGTCTCGATGATCTTCGTCTTATCACGAAAACGCAGAGCGAGGAAATCGGGAACGGTGATGGCATTGACCTTCACCGAATAGCGACGCAAACGCTTTGCGACAAAGAGCCAGTTTAAGTAGGTGCCGAGTATAAGACCCAGTGCAGTCCAGCTTGCTTCCGCTATGCCGCAGAAAAACGCAAGACCGGGTACGCCCATAAGCAGCCATGCGCTCATGTCCGAGGCTTCGGTGGACAGTGCCGTGACGATGGGGCCGAGCTTTCTGCCGCCGAGGTAAAATTCACTTGCGTCGGTCTGATCCTTTGAATAGATGAGGCCGATGATAAGCATACCGACAAGGTATATTCCTATCGATACGAGCATTAAAATTCCTGTAGTTCCCATGATTCTTTCTCCTTATCTTTTGAACAAGTTGAATTATAGGCTCAATGCCTCATCGTCGCAATCGGAAAATTTGCCTCTCGGACTTGAAATTTCGATTTTTTGCGGTATAGTATTATTTAGCTTAATCTTTTTCATGTAAACATGAAAAAATTTCATGGAGTATTGCAATATGAACATAACGAAGCTTGAGATTTTGTCTAAAACGGTGGAACTCGGCTCTCTTACGAGGGCGGCGACGGAGCTTGGGATCACACAATCTGCGGTCAGCCACGCCATAAACAGCCTTGAGACGGACTTCGGCTTTCCCATTGTAACGAGGTCCCGTGCCGGTGTCAGGCTCACCTCGGACGGCGAACGCATTATGCCGCCGATAAGGGCGATACTCAATTACTCGGAGCAGCTTAATCAAACCGTCAGTGCTGTGAGAGGTCTCGATTTCGGTACGGTGCGTATCGGTACCTTTACCTCCGTTGCGGTGCATTGGCTACCCGGTGTCATAAAGGAGTTCAAAAACGATTATCCCAATGTGGATATCAAGCTTCTAAACGGTGACTACCACGATGTCGAGGAGTGGATCGAGGAGGGGCTTGTGGATCTCGGCTTCGTCACGGTGCCGAATAAGCTCCCCTGTGAAAGCGTGCCGCTTATGGAGGACAGACTGCTTGCCATCCTGCCCCACGATCACAAGTTTGCATCCTATCCCAAATTTCCCTTGGTGGAATGTGAGAATGAGCCCTTTATAACCCTGCTCGAGACCTCGAACCACGATGCAAGACGTGCTCTGACTGCGGCAGGCATAGAGCCGAAGGTCAGATTTTCGACTAAGGACGACTATGCGATAATCGCAATGGTGGAGCAGGGCCTCGGCATATCGATAATGCCGGAGCTGCTGCTTCGTGGTCGCCACGACGATCTGGAGATCCGTGAGCTTGTGCCGCCGTCGAAGCGTACCATAGCTCTCGCAGTCCCCGAAGCCAGCAAGGAAAGTCCTGCAACTCGCCGCTTCGTCGATTATGTGATAAAATGGGTAAAGGAAAAGAATTAAGGAGATGCTTTCGCATCTCCTTAATTCTTTTCCTCGTCGGGGATCGGGGGTTCGTCCCACTCCGAAAAATCTATATCCGGTGCACCGCCCTTGAGACTGCGGATCTTGTTTAAGGTCTCCTCCGCTGCCTCCTTGAGTCCAGTACGCTCGAGTTCACCGACAGCGTCCCAAAGGTAATTCACCCTGAACTCCTTGCCCTCGAAAATACGCTTTATGTTCTCAATGTGCTTTGCGAATATGGGCGGAACCACAGTCGCAAGGATCTTCGCACCCTGCCAATTGCCGGACTTTATGCCGTGATACAGCGAATAAAACGCCGAGGTGCATATCGGGACAAAGCACAGATATCTTGTCGTAAGCAAAACGCTGAGTGCAAAGCCGAGCGACACCGCAAAATCCTTTGCTCCGAAGGACAGTATCGTGCCGCCGAGACAGGCAAGCCCCTTGCCGCCGCGAAAGCCCATCGCGGCAGGGAACATATGGCCGAGGATGCAGGCTGCTCCTGCGGTCTCCCCCGATGACTTGAAGCCGGGGAACATCTTCTGACTGAGCTTGACCGACACGGTCGCCTTGCCGATATCAAATGCCATGACCGATATTCCGGCAGCCTTGCCCTCAAGCATCATTATGTTCGTACCGCCGGCGTTGCCCGATCCCATTTGACGGACATCATAGCCGTGGTAAGTGCTGATCAGATAAGCAGGATTGATATTGCCGAGGGCATATCCCAATCCCGCACAAGCTATCGCCTGTGCAAATTCTTTGCCGTTTTTCATAGATGCCTTGACCTCGCTGAGCTTGATAATACATTAGTTTAACACACATCAAGGCTTTCGGCAAGTTCATAATTTCTGCCTGAAGCTTAATCCGCAAACGGGGCAAAATTCACCCTTTCCGGTGTCATACTTGGCACCGCAGCGTTTGCAGAAAACTATGCTTCCCGGGGCGTTTTGTATAAAGCCCACGTTCGGCGTATATCCGGCCTCGGAGTTGAAGCCCGGGTAGTTTTGTCTTGAGAATGACGGTGTATGACTCGCAGAGCCCTCGCCATTCATGCTGTTTATACACATCACTGCGGCTCCGATATCCAAAAGCAAGCTTCCGGCTGTATACAGAGATATTCCTGCGTTATATATGATAAGGAACACCCAGTAGCCTATCATCACGCCGAAGCCAATAAGTGCGATGAACCAAACGTATTTTCCGTTCTGACGTGCAAGTGCCATTATACCTGCTGCCGCAAAGCACACGGTTACAGCAAGATAGCGTATCGCAAGGACTATGTATACGGGGCTCTCCGAAAGTATCCATCCGAGATCGTATTTGTTTTCGGAATAATAGCTGCTCCAGTATTTGTTGGCATAGTCAAGCGCGTTTGAGACCGAAGTAATGACATTGACAAAGCCGTATGCGGCAATGGCTGCGGTTATAAGAAATGCAACGGCGATGAGATGCCGCTCCGCCGATTCCGCTGCTTTTGCGGCGGCGATCGTCATAAGGACGAAGGAGGCGATACTCAGCAGATTTGCGATGACGGCGATCGCGGAATATCCGCCGATGCTGCATATGAAGTCAATAGCACACAGCAGTGCCGCAAGCCCCATCAGCGATACTGATATCCATTTGAACGTATCGTTTTTAAAGTATATGATTTCATCCCTGAACATAAGATCCCCCCGAAATCGATCCTTATCTCCTGTTCTGACAGCCGCAAACAGGGCAATAGTCGCTGATGCTCAAATCGTACTTGGTGCCGCAGCGTTTGCAGAATATATTGTTTTCAACATGGCCTTGGTATGTAGGCGGAACCTCGCTCATGGGCTTGGTCTCGGACAGTATCTCGGTACCGCCGGAGGTCATGGAGCTGTTCGTGTAAACAGGTGCCTGAGGCGGCGTATAAACGGGAGCGGCATTCTGCTGCATTACCGGAGCAGCTTCGGCGTGTGTGTTGACGTTATTTACCCCGGGTGCTTTCATACCGTTTTGATTAATGGAAGCACGCAAAAGCTCTTCCATATCGCAGGTCTTGTCCACAAGCTCGCCGAAGCCGTAAAGCACAAGATTGCCCAACCATGCACCGAGGCAGCCGACAATGATAACAATAAGTCCGGGTAATATTAGTGAATGTGAATCTGCGATCATAATACAGCCGCTGATGACACTTAATACTATACCGATGATCATTAAAGCATTTGCCAAGCCTTTGATCTTTTTTCCGATTCTGTCGTACATAACAATTCCTCCGTATTCGCCCTTAGGCGGATTATGTTCACAGTTTTGCTACAATTTGATTTTAACACCATTTTTCTACATTTACAAGGAAATATAACAAAAAATCGGCAACTTTTGACGGTTTGCGATAAAAAAACCGCCCTGTGTATTTGGGCGGTTTCGTATTCATGCTTCGCCGTCGCAGCGGCAGTCGCTCTTAAACAGCAGCGATATGCACCAAACTGCGGCCAGTCCCACCAATGTGTATATCACTCGGCTGACCGTTGCGGTCTGTCCTCCGCAGATCCATGCCACGATATCGAACTTGAAAAGTCCGACACTGCCCCAGTTGATACCTCCGATTATGCTCAGAGCAAGTGCGATACGGTCTATGACCATCATGCTAACACCTCATTTCACCCTTAGTCTGCGCACTTATTTTTCGGTCATTCAGGAAAATTTTTCGATTCGACAAAACTCGTTTTCCTTCGCTCTTTACAAAAAATCGGTCTTGGGGTATTATCATATCACAGCTTATCCAATTGGTCCCGATCAGCGGGACCCGGCTCATATCTTTATCCCACAACCCTGTTTAGCAGACGGTTACTCCGTCTGCTCTTTTTATTCTCCGATTTATCTGACAAAATCGGCAAAGTGTTGATTAATTCGACTCCCCTCAGCTTAAAAGCTGAGGGGAGTCGAACACCTGCCGCCTTGGTTGCCTGTCGGATGACTGCAAGTGCTTTGCTTTCCGTGTTAAATATCTCCCTTGTTTTTGGACATGGTGGAACGAATAATGTTAAAAAGATTGCTCAGCACACAGCAAATGAGTCCGGCGGGTAATATCCATGCCGCCACCTCGTCACAGAATACCGCAATGCAAATGAATATCAATGCGGCTACGGCAAGTCCCACGCTTGCAATCACAAGTAAAATGTTCAGTGTTTTGTCCATTGTTAAAAGCCTCTTTTCCTTTATGCTGCATTAGTAAAAACAATCGTTCTGCAACACACGTTCTGAAATGTGATCTCATTATAAACCTTTTCGGAATAAAGTCAATGTCCTTCAAAGAAAAAACGCAAAAAGTCCGCCTATGAAACAGGCGGACTTTTGAGCTTATTTTTGAAGAACGGGATCCATATCGCCGGCTGCGAAAAAATGTTGCCGGGATTTTGCGTGTAAATGTCAAGCAGCCGACTAAGCACTCCGAGCGCCGGTCCTAATATCGGATTTATATGTATCTTTCCATGAGCTCATCTTTCGATATTTCGCACGTTCTTTTCGAATTTCGATCTCGGGCCGAAAACCTCCCTGCCGCAGCCGAGGCAACGGAGCCTGAAGTCTGCGCCGATACGCAGCACCTCCCAGCGCTTTTCGCCGCAGGGGTGCTGCTTTTTCATTGTCAGAATATCGCCAACCTGAATATCCATTACTTCTTTATCTTCTCCCAATATGCCTTTGCGGCCTGTTCCGTCTTATTGTCGCCGTACTCGTAGTAGTGGGCGTTCTTCAAGACATCGGGGAGGTACTGCTGCTTCACCCAATGTCCCGAATATGCGTGGGGGTACTTATAGCCCTGCTCACGTTCAAAGCCGGTTCCGTCTGCATGGACATTTTGCAGCTCCCTCGGTACGGGCCCGGTCTTTCCTGCTCTCACATCGGCAATGGCGGCATCGATCGCCTCCACCACACTGTTGGATTTCGGTGCGGTGGCAAGCAAAAGCGCAGCCTCCGCAAGAGGAAGCCTTGCCTCGGGAAGTCCCAATTGCAATGCGGAATCGACACAGGCCTTTACGATGGGCACCGCCTGAGGATAGGCAAGCCCGATATCCTCACTTGCCGAGGAAAGCAATCTGCGGCATATGCCCACAAGGTCGCCTGCCTCCGTGAGCCTTGCAAGATAGTGCATTGCGGCATCGGGATCGGAGCCTCTGAGCGATTTCATGAGTGCCGACAGTGCATCGAAATGCTCATCGCCCTCACGGTCATATCGCATTGCACTGCGTTGTGACACCGCCAAAGCGTCGTCATAGCCGATATGCAGTCTGCCGTCATCATCCGCCCTACCTGCCGAAAACAGGAGCTCAACGGCGTTTACCGCCTTTCGGACATCGCCTCCGCAAGCCGATGCGATACGCTTTATCGCGGCATCCTCGATATCCGCCTTGACGTTCAGCCGCTTTTCCATGATGGACACTGCCCTGTTCACGGCTACCGCAGCTTCCTCTGACGGAACGTGCTTGAATTCAAACACCGTGGAACGGCTCAAAATAGCATTGAATACGCAGAAGTAGGGATTCTCCGTCGTCGAGGCTATGAGGGTAATGCGTCCGTCCTCGATGAACTCAAGCAGCGATTGCTGTTGCTTCTTGTTGAAATACTGGATCTCGTCAAGGTACAGCAAAACTCCGCTCGGAGCAAGGAGGGTGTCGAGCTCGGCTATGATATCCTTTATGTCGGATATACCTGCGGTCGTTGCATTGAGCTTACGCAGAGTGCGATTTGTACGCTCAGCTATGATCCTTGCGACCGTGGTCTTGCCGGTACCGGATGGGCCGTAGAATATCATATTCGGTATCTGTCCGCTTTCGATTATTCGGCGGAGCAGTCCGTTGTCACCGAGAATGTGTTTTTGTCCGACGACCTCGGACAGGTCATCGGGGCGTATTTCATCTGCAAGCGGTTTGTACATGATGTTTCTCCGTAGTTTCTGTGGATTGTTTGTTGCGTGTTATGAGATG
Organism: uncultured Oscillospiraceae bacterium; assembly: GCA_964446815.1. GTDB lineage: Bacteria > Bacillota > Clostridia > Oscillospirales > Oscillospiraceae > F23-B02. The sequence goes on from CAYUQN010000015.1 coordinate 11,932, forward strand.
ATGCGATGTGCCATGGGTGAAGTATCATTGCCATGCCCATACTCGGCTCTATCTTTGGGAGAGCCGAGGGCGGGCTGTAAATTCAACCGCCCTATGCTTTTATGAGCTGAGATATTTCGCTTCCGGTTTGGCAATGGGGTCTGAGTGGGCAATTGTCGCAATCGGGCTTTCTTGCACTGCACAATGCTCTGCCGTGCAAAACGATGCGGTGGCAAAAGTCCGACGATTTATCCGGCGGCAACAGCTCACGCAGTGCCATCTCAATCTTCACGGGATCCTTTAAGCCGTCCACCAGACCGAGGCGGTTTGATATGCGTATGCAATGCGTATCGACTACCGTTGAGCCCGGGACATTGTAGATATCACCGAGCACGAGATTCGCCGTCTTTCTTCCGACGCCGGGAAGCCTCGTAAGCTCCTCCATACTGTCGGGCACCTTGCCGCCGTAGTTCTCGATGAGCATTTTGGCACATTCGACAAGATCCCTTGCCTTGGTGCGGAAGAAGCCGCAGGAGCGTATGATATCCTCGACCTCGGATATATCCGCTGCGGCAAATGCCTCAAGACTCGGGAACCGCTCAAACAGCGTCGGTGTTATCATGTTCACCCTCGCATCGGTACACTGAGCCGAAAGTCTCACGGCGAACAAAAGCTCGTAGTCCTTTTCATAGTGCAGGGCACATTCGGAGATCGGGTAGGTCTCCTCCATTATTCGAATTATCTCGTCTATCTGTTCTTTTGTTCTCATATCAAAGCTTTGAATTTTTGTCAATGACCGCCGCAAGTGCCTGCTGTACCGCAGAGTCGAAGCCCAGCTCACGGAGCTTGCACACGCCCTCTATCGTCGTGCCTCCGGGTGAGCATACGGAGTTCATAAGCTCGATCGGGTGACTGTCCGTATTCATACACAAAATGCCGCTTCCCACCACCGTTGCGGCAGCAAGCTCCTCCGCCATTGCTCGGGAGAAGCCGGCTCTGACACCTGCCTCCGCAAGTGCGTCTATGTACATAAGCACAAAGGCACCCGACGAGCCGCCGATCGCAGAGAAGGCATCGATCTGCGATTCCGATATGACATAGGTTTTACCGACTGTCGAGAATATACCGTCGGTGAGCTTTATATGCTTATCCTCGGCATTTTTGCCGCCGCAGACAGCGGATACCGCCGCCTTCACCTTGGCATTTATATTAGGCATGACACGAACCACCGCAGCACCCTCGCAAAGACGCTGCTCATACCATTCGGTGGTCTTGCCTGCCGCTATGCTTATCACCGTTTTTTCCGGCGTTATCGCAGGAGCTATTTCGGTGATGACCTCCTCCATCGTCTGAGGCTTTACCGCCAAAACGATGACCTCGGCTCTCCGAGCGACCTCAAGAGCACTCTCGCAGGGAATGAGACCGTGCTTTTTCTTGAGTGCCGCAGTCTTTGCACTGCTGCGATTGAAGCCGAATATATTGTCCTCCCTGAACTTTCCCGATGCCGCCATGCCCTCGATTATGGCGGTTGCCATGTTGCCGAGCCCTATAAAGCCGTATTTCATATGTCCCACCTCGATATTATTTAATATGATATTTTACCACGTTGCGGTCAAAACGGCAATAGGCGCTACCGAAATCGGCTGATTCATTGTTGATTTGTACGGATTTTGAAAAAAGCTATTGACAATTCACAATTCGGTCATATAATAAGGGCAATTGAACAAGGCATGATAGAGGTGCGATTTCCATCAGTAGCCTGAGCATCGTCGGGAAACGACAGGTGAAAGGGGACGTCGCCGAAGGGCTGCTATTTTCCCGAGTGGCAGTGACCTGGGTCGTCGGAGAATATCCGGCGGACTGTCGCATCATTTTGCGGTGAGCTGTCAGACCGATACCATATGGAATCTTAGTGTCATGTACAGTCTGCTCTGTTCATGACATTTTTCTTTCGGAGGGATTCATATGATAGAATTCACTAACACCTTCTGGGCTCTTGTCCCACCCATCGTTGCGATCGTCTTGGCTCTTATAACCAAGGAGACCTTCAGCTCCCTGTTCATCGGTATCGTAGTCGGTGCCTTCCTTGCAGCGGGGCTTCAGCCCGTCGACGCAGTCGACACCATGATAAACGCCGGCTTCATCGATGCGATATCAAGTAACGCAGGTATCTTCATGTTCCTCGTTATCCTCGGTATCATGGTCGCACTCGTAAACTCCACAGGTGCGGCAGCCGCCTTCGGACGCTGGGCATCACGCCATGTCAAGTCAAGGGTCGGTGCCCTGCTTGCCACCTTCGTTCTCGGCGTTCTGATTTTCATCGACGACTACTTCAATTGCCTCACCGTAGGCTCTGTCATGCGTCCCGTTACCGATCTCAACAAGGTGTCGAGGGCAAAGCTTGCTTACCTCATCGACTCAACCGCAGCTCCCGTTTGCATGATCGCTCCCATATCCTCCTGGGCAGCGGCGGTATCCGGTGTCGCAAGCGACCTCGGTGTTGACGGTATCCAGCTTTTCATAAACGCCATTCCCTTTAACTACTACTCTCTGCTCACCCTCGTTTTCGTCGTTATGATCGCCGTCATGGGCTTCGATTACGGCCCCATGGCAGCCGCCGAGCTCAAGGCTCTGCGTGAGGGCGACCTCGGCTCTCTCGGTAACGATACCGCAGTCGAAAACAGCAAGGCAAGCCTTCTCGATATGGTCATCCCCATTTTGCTGCTCATCATCTTCTGCGTTCTCGGTATGCTCTATGTCGGCGAGTTCTGGGTCCCCGGTGCCGAGGGTTATCACAATATCGCCCTTGCATTCGGTAATACCGACGCTTTCGTTGCACTGCCTCTCGGCTCCATCGTTGCCCTCATTCTCTCCATCGCATACCTTCTCATCCGCCGTATCACAAGCTTCAAGGAAGCCATGGGCTGTATAGTCAAGGGCTTTGAGGCAATGGTCCCTGCGATCCTCATCCTCACCTTCGCAGTCACCCTCAAGAACATGACCGGTCTCCTCGGCGCCGATGTTTACGTCGGCGGACTTATGCAGGGTGCTGCCGACAGCCTCTACAAGATGCTGCCTGCGATCATCTTCCTCGTCGGCTGCGGTCTCGGCTTTGCGACCGGTACGAGCTGGGGCACCTTCAGCATCCTGATCCCCATCGTAATGCCCATCTTCGGTAATAACGCAAGCCTCCTTATCATCGGTATCTCCGCCTGCCTCGCAGGTGCTGTATGCGGCGACCACTGCTCCCCCATCTCCGATACCACGATAATGTCCTCCGCCGGTGCAAACTGCGATCACATTCAGCACGTTCAGACTCAGCTTCCCTACGCTCTGACCGTCGCCGCGATATCCTTTGTGAACTACATTATCGCAGGCTTCGTCCAGAATGCTTGGATCTGCCTCGCAAGCGGCGTTGCGATCACCGTCCTTGTCCTGTTTATCCTCAAGGCAACCGTCGGCAAGAAGGGCACCGTCGAGTAAAAGCTGATAACATAAGCAAATACCGCTGTCGAAAATCGACAGCGGTATTTTTGTTATCGCCTTGCGTCACCTCAATGAGCCGAGGTAGCCCTCAAGGATGAGGCTTGCCGCAACTGCATCGACGTTCTTGCGATGATTCTTCTCACGGCGGCCGTTGGCGTGCAGGATAGCGTGAGCCTCTATGCTGCTGCGGCGTTCGTCCCAAAGTATCGGAGCAAGTCCACTTGCTTCCTCAAGGAGCTTTGCAAAGTCACGGCACTTCTCCGCTCTGGGGCCCTCGCTTCCGTCCATATTTTTAGGCAAGCCGAGAACGAGTCTTTGCACGTTCCGCGCCCTCACCTCTGCCGCTATCTTTTCGGCTGCAACAGCGGCATTGCGTTCGGTGAGCGTCCACGCTTCGCCGACAAGAATATTCATCTCATCGCTGACAGCGAGCCCGATGCGAACATCGCCGTAATCTATACCCATGATCCTCATATCATTTATCCTTTCGTTTTTCTCTATTGTAACACCGTTTAAGCGATATGTGAAGTGCGATTATCTGCTGCTGGGTCCGGGGTCGAAATCGCCGAAGATCATATCGTCAACGTCATTGCCCATAATATCACCTCTTAAATCAGAACATTTTATTATATGCACCGAGGCAATAAAGCATGACCGATTTTTTCACATTAGCAAAAGCCGATTCAAGAGCAATCTGTTCTAAAAATTGACAAAACAATTTGTTCCATTTATACTGTTCTCGGGTGATCGACTTGCACAAATATCATCGTATACGCGACCTCAGAGAGGATGCCGATCTGACACAGAGCGAAGTCGGAACGGCGATCAACGTTCCGCAGCGTACCTATGCATATTACGAAAGCGGCCAAAGGATGGTGCCTCCTCAGGTGCTATGTGCCCTTGCCGATTTTTACAATGTCAGTGTTGACTATATACTCGGCAGAACAGATGTCCAATGACCGATATTAAAATGACACCTTCTTTCGAAGGTGTCATTTTACTTCCGCTATCTGCACATTGTCGTTGAGATCGTCGAGACCTGCCTCGTACTGTCCTACGCCGACGGCTGCGACTGCTGCGGCACAAACTATGACGAATGCGATGATTATCGCCGTCAGCACCTTTTTCGATCTCAGGAACGAGGCACCGCTCTCGGCGTTATCCCCGGCTTGGGGTTTTGCCTCACGCTGTCTCTTGCCGATATCGTTTATTCGCCTGTCAAGGCTTCTGCGTCGATCGTTGAGCTTCTTGCCGGATACCGCCTCGGTATCGTCCGGATTTTCGGAAAGCAGCTCATCAAACAGCGTTGCCGCCTCCTCGTACTTCCCCTTAGCCGAGAGTCTGAACGCCGTCTCCAATTTTGTGTTGTAGACTTTATCGGGGCTGCGTTCAAGCAGCTCCTCAAGTATCGTCTTTTGCTCCATCGTTTTGCCCCTGAGTTTTCTAATGTAGCGACATTTTATCACGTTCACCCTGTCAGGTCAATCGCATAATAATGTACAAAGCGAAAACAATTTGTGTTAAGGCGGTATAAAGTGTTCGACTCTATGCGTACATCGGCTTGTAAAATGTCGGATTTCGTGATATCATGGTAACAGCTATATCGAAAATAACAATTTATAGGAGGTACAGCATGGGCTCTCAGAGAGAATATGAGGAGTTTGTCGAAAGGTTTTTGAAGGCACTCAGAGCCATTGAGGATGACATGGATGCCCTTTCACCCGACAGTAAGCAGCGTTTTTTGGAGAACGCAAATTCGATTTTGAGAGAGCACGGCTATTCCGTCACCATCGGTGAGGTCAAGTGGCCGTACTTCGGTTGATACATTTATCATAACGAAAAGCAAGGGTTCACAAACGTGAACCCTTGTTTTCATTTCCGTCTCAATCCTTGGAGACTTCGTTGTAGTTTTTGCCTGCTGCTTCGACGAGGGGGAGATACTCGGCGTACTGCGTATCGTTGGCACAGCTGAAATCGGCTCTGGAAGCGAAGACCTCGACTTCCTTTGCGGCCTTGTCGATCCTCGCAAGCGTACCTGCACCGGCAACACAGCCGCCGGGGCACGCCATACCCTCGATGAGGTAGCCGTTATACTTGCCTGCTTTTGCAAGCATGAGCAGCTTGCGGCATTCTTTAAGTCCCGTTGCGCTTACGACCTTGATCTCACGGTCGGGATCGGTCTTGTGGATCGCATTGACAACAGCCTGAGCAACGCCTCCGGTGACGGCAAATTTCCTTGCGTCGGCGGAAGCCTGATTCAAGGGCATTGCCTCGCTCATGGGGATACGCTCCTTGTCAACACCCTTAGCGGTAAACATACCGAGCACTTCCTCGAAGGTAAGAACAAAGTCAACATCGCTCCTGACGTGGCGACGGCTTGCCTCGAGCTTCTTGGCATCACAGGGGCCAACGAACACGACCTTGCAGCCGGGGTGCTGCTCCTTTATAAGTCTTGCGGTGATGACCATGGGGGTCAGTGCGACCGAGATATTCTCCGCCATTTCGGGGAAGAACTTTTTGACCATGTTGCTCCAGGAGGGGCAGCAGGAGGTTACCATGAAGCTGTACTTTGAGGGGACTTCCTCGATGAAATCGGCTGCTTCCTCCTGAACGCAAAGGTCTGCGCCGATAGCGACCTCGTAAACTCCGGCGAAGCCCAAACGCTTGAATGCCGCCTCCATTTTTTCGGGGATGGCATCGGGGCCGAACTGACCTACGAAGGCGGGGGCAAGTGCGACATAAACGGGAACATCGCTCTTTACCGCCATGATAGTCTGGAATATCTGGCTCTTGTCGGCTATAGCGCCGAAGGGGCAGTTTGCAAGGCACTGACCGCAGGAGGTGCACTTGTTGTAGTCGATATCCGCTCTGCCATGCTCATCGAGACCTATGGCATCAACACCGCAGTGAGTTTTGCAGGGACGCTTCTGGTGGATGATCGCATGGAACTGACACTCCGAAACGCATTTTGCACAGCGTATGCAACGGGTCTGGTCTATCTGAGCCTTGCCGTTGGGCTTTTTGGTTATCGCCTTTTTGGGGCAGAACTCCATGCAAGGGTGCTCAAGACAGGCTTGGCAGCCGTCGGTGATGGTCACAACGTTGTCGGGGCATTTGTTGCAAGCGAACTTAATGACATTGATAAGCGGCGGCTCATAGTATTTCTCGGCAATTACGGTTTCCTCAACACTGTCGGAAATATTATTGTGAACGCCCATTTTTCTGGTTGGCAGACCCATGGCAAGACGAAGCCTCTCGCCAACGACTGCTCTTTCGAAAAGCAGATTGCCCTTGTAAGCACCGACGTCATCGGGATCGCCGGGGCAGATCTTATAGGGCAGCTCCTCGAGAGCCTTGGCATAATCGCCGCCCTCATAGGCAAGGCGTGCGATCTCGGTAAAAACCTTATGCCTTATTTGGGTTTTGCCGGTTTCCATTCCGCGCATTTAAATATCCTCCATACTCTTTCTGTACACCTGACTTTTTCTCTCTAAATCCAAGTTATATTATACGAGCGGCGTATAATATGTCAATATATTGACACTCAACTTAACGCCGTGTTGACATGAATTTTCGGAACACTTTGAATGAAAAAACAGACTGAAAAAAGCGTGCCGCGAGGAGAGCAAGCCCCATGTACAGCTTTGCAACACCCCACTTGGTTCTCCCTCCGTAAGAGCTGTCACCGCAGGTGACTGAGAGGGCAATTGAATTTTGTTTACCGCACCGATGTTAGCCGTTGCACCGCAGTCATTAAAAGGCAGCGGCTGTTGCCGCTGCCTTTTTTGCCGCTCTGTGAGCTTTCAGATTATATCGTACATTTTCAGAAGCTCTATGCGATCGTTGCCGAGCTTTATGCTCTCGGAAGCGGAGCGATCGCCGTGCTTTAAATATCTCACTGCCCTGAGTGTCCATGCCGCGGGAAGCAGCAGGGCGCTTTTTTGCACCCACGGGTACGAGTGCTCCATGACCCTCCTTGGAGGGAACATGGCATTGAGCAGCGGAAACGCCTTTTTGTCGTTTCTCGATGCCGCAAGTGCTCCGAGGGTCATATTGCCGCTGTGCTTTCTGTCCATATCGGCAGAGCCGTATATTCCGCCGTCGAGTGCGTCGACGATAAGTGCGGTCGAATCGACTCTTTCCCAGCCCTCGGGAAAGCTCATGCCGAAGTACCGCTCCCCTGCATCGAAAACAGCGGAGCAGAACTTTTCCGCTCTTGCATTTTTTGCGATCTTGCGGACGCTGTCGTAGTCGATCTCATAGTGCTTTGCCCACTGTGCAACATCGCATAGCTGGCGTATGCCGACACCGGAGTTCACAAAATGCTTAAAGGCATGGAGCAGGAGAAACACAAAATGATCCGTCGGTGACAGCGTTTTAATGCTTATTCCCTCGACCGTCACCGTTTGTGCTCTGCTCCAGAAGCTGTCCGTAAGCTCATTGAAGGAATCGAGGACGGAATTTGTCTTGGGAAAGAGCTCCCAATGTCCCTCGATGAGCAGACCGTTTCTCGTATATCTTGCCTCATGATCGTTTTTGTAATCGGGCTCGGAGGCGGCAAAGCCCATTTCCGTCATCGCACTGTGAAACCGCTCATAGTCGCCGCAAATGTAAAGATCCTCATCCGAGGACGAACGCATATCGGGCTTAGCATAAACGGAGCGGCAAACTATGCCCTTGACGACAAGCGGAAGCAGCCCGCTTTCGTTGAGCTCGGAATAGGTCTTTTTAAACTCCTCGGTACGCCTGAGCTGCTCCGCCACAAGGAGTCTGACTCTGCGTTTTGCGTCATCGGCAAGGGTCTTGGGCATCGATCCGCCCACCGCCTCGAGCACCGCAGGAAGCAGCTTTTGCTGCTCGGCAAGTACCATGAGCTCACGCCAAAGCTCCTCGGAAAGCGAAAGCTCCGCCTTTTCATTACGCAAAAACGCAGATACCGCCGTTAAAAACGCCTCATTTCGCTCCACTGCACACGCTCTCCTTTGCACTGCGAAGCTCGGCAAGATTGCCCTCCTCGCCAACGGATATATCACTGCGTACAAGCACCTTTTTCACGGTGAGCAGCAGTATCTTCAAATCGAGAAGAAAGCTTATATTCTCAACATATTCGACATCCGTTTCAAGCCTCTTGTCCCACTCAAGCGAATTTCTGCCGCTGACCTGGGCAAGTCCGCTGAGCCCCGGTCTGACACTGTGGCGAAGCTGCTCACGCTCCGTATAATACGGAAGGTAAGAGCACAAAAGCGGTCTCGGGCCTATGAAGCTCATATCGCCCTTGAGGATGCACCACAGCTCCGGAAGCTCATCGAGACTGGTGCTGCGAAGCAGCTTGCCGAATTTTGTGAGCCTTTGCTCATCTGGAAGCGGAGCGCCGTTTTTGTCGACGGCATCGGTCATGCTGCGGAATTTGCAGAGCTCGAATATCCTCTCATCCTTGCCCGGACGAAGCTGCTTGAATATCACCGGACTGCCGAGCTTAAATCTCACAAGCAGGGCAACGATGGCATACAGCCAGCAAAACAGAGTAAGCCCCAAAAGCGAGCAGACTATATCCAAAGCTCTTTTTATGTACCTTGCGTAAATACCCTCACTTCTCATTTACCTCATTCCTCCCATGTGCGGTCGGAAATAATATACCTCGGCCTTGCCTTGGTCTCCATGTAGATCTTGCCTACATATTCACCGATTATGCCCATACATATGAGCTGAACACCGCTTATAAAACAGACGATACAGGTGGTACTTGCCCAGCCTGCCACAGTGTCTCCGCAAATGGCGGAGATCATCGCCCACAGCACACCGACAAAGCTTATCAGCGCGACGATAAAGCCGAAGCTCATTATCATCCTCAGGGGTTTTACGGACAGGCTCGTTATACCGTCCGCCGCCAAGGCTATCATTTTCTTCAGCGGATACTTGCTTTCTCCGGCTATACGCTCGGAACGGCTGTATTCCACACTGGTGCTCTTAAAGCCCACAAGCGGCACCATGCCGCGGAGGAAAAGATTGACCTCCTTAAACTGAGAAAGTGCATCCAGTGCCCTTGCGGACATCAGCCTGTAGTCGGCGTGATTATACACGACCTCGGCACCCATAAGAGAAAGGAACTTGTAAAAGCCCTGTGCGGTAGTCCTTTTGAACGCCGTATCGGTCTTGCGTTCGCTCCTCACGCCGTAGACGACATCACAGCCCTGTGCATATGCTTCAACCATTTTGTCCATAGCATTTATGTCATCCTGACCGTCACAGTCTATGGAAATGGTGATATCGCAATGTGCCCTTGCCTCCATCAAACCTGCCAGCACCGCATTTTGGTGGCCTCTGTTTCGGCTTTGGCTTATGCCGATATAGTGCTCATCGCTCTCGGAGAGTGAGCATATGACCTCCCAGGTCTTGTCCTTGCTGCCGTCGTTCACGAACAAAACTCGGCTCAAGGGCGATATTTTCCCCTGCTTGGTCAAAGATGTGAGCTTCTCGAGAAACATCGGTGCGGTTATAGGGAGAACCTCCTCCTCATTGTAGCAGGGTATAACGACATACAGTATCGGTGAGCTCATTTCTCATCATCCTTACTCTTTATATATATCTGGAATTCTCCCGTGGCAGTGTGCGTTCCCTCATCGTTATATACATCGGTGTGGACAAAGGCAAGGCTTCTGCCCCTTTTCACAAGCCTTGCTTCCGCTCTGAGCTTCTTGCCTACAGAGGGTCTGAGGTATTGCATATTTCCTCCGAGGGTAACGCCTCGGCACTCGTTTTTGCTTATCAAAACGCCTGCCGCAACATCACACAGGGAATACACAAAGCCGCCGTGAGCCATGCCCCAGGGATTCATGCTCTCGGCTCTGAGCTCACCCTCCGTAACGCAAAAGTCATCTCCTATATCGACTACCTTGATGCCGTTATAGATATTATAAGCGCAGCGGCCGTTTGCCGCTTTTATGAGTTCTTCTTTATTCATGCGATACACTCCTATATGGCAGTTACAAAAGTTGTCTGCCGCATAAAAAAATATACTACACAAATCTTTTCACGTCAATATTGATGCACTTTTGTCAGTACCACCGTATCGCCGTCGACATGAGCCTCAACACCGTCACCGCAGCAAAGCTCACCGTCAAGGAGCATTTCGGCTGCCCTATCCTCGATCAGCGACCGTATTGCACGACGCAGAGGCCTTGCCCCATAGCGTTCATCGTAGCCCTTTTCGGCTATCGCATCCACCACCTCGTCGGGCAATCTCAGCTCCATACCCAGCTCCGTGAAACGCTCCGAAACATCGTCGAGCATCCGCCTTGTCACGCTGCGGATATCCTCCCTTGACAGTCTGCGGAAGATTATTTTCTCGTCGATGCGATTTAAAAATTCCGGTCGGAAGGTCGCTCGAAGCTCCTCGTTTATCCGCTCCTCACGCTCCCTTTCGTATGCCGCCTCACCTTGCGCCGAAAAGCCCAGTCTGTGCCCTCCGTCGGTTATCTGCTTTGCACCGAGATTGGAGGTCATGACTATCACCGTGTTGCGGAAATCTATCTGTCGTCCTGCGGAATCGGTAAGGCGACCGTCATCGAGTATTTGCAGAAGTATGCCCCAGACATCCTCATGTGCCTTTTCGATCTCGTCAAAGAGCACCACCGACCACGGATGCCGACGCACCTTTTCTGTGAGCTGGCCGCCGTCCTCGTAGCCGACGTAGCCCGGTGGTGAGCCTATGAGCTTTGAGACGGCGTGCTTCTCCATATACTCCGACATATCAAGGCGTATCATCGCCCTTTCGTCACCGTACACCGCCTCGGAAAGTGCCCTGCAAAGCTCCGTTTTTCCGACTCCCGTTGGGCCTAAGAACAAGAAGCTTCCGATCGGTCTTTTGGGATCGCTCAGCCCGGTACGGCCTCGGCGTATCGCCCTTGCCACCGATCCCACCGCTGCGTCCTGACCTATCACTCTGCGGTGCAGGATATCCTCCATTGTGCGAAGCCGCTCCCTTTCATCGGTGTCGATAGTCGCAACGGGCACCCCCGTCCAAAGCGACACGACCTCGGAAACATCCTCCGCCGTCACCAAAAGTCCACCCGAAACATGGGTCTTTGCCGCCGCCTCATCCACAAGATCTATCGCCTTGTCGGGCAAAAAGCGATCGGGGATATACCTTTGCGAAAGCTCCAATGCCGCAGTGAGTGCGGATCTCCCTATCTTGAGATGATGATGAGCCTCCAGCCCATCCTTTAAGCCCATTAGCATACGCAGCGTTTCCTCCTCCGAGGGCTCCGATACCCTAACCGGCTGAAAACGACGCTCCAATGCCGCATCCTTTTCAATGTGACGGCGGTATTCCTCGGGTGTAGTTGCACCGATTATCTGTACCTCCGCTCTGCCCAATGCCGGCTTTAGGATATTTGCGGCATCTATCGCACCCTCGGCAGAGCCGGCTCCGATTATCGTGTGCAGCTCATCTATGAACAGTATGACATCCCCTGCCTTTTTAACATCCTTGAGCACCGCCTTGACCCTTTCCTCGAAGTCGCCTCTGTACTTGGTGCCTGCAAGCAGTGCCGCCATATCGAGCGAAACGAGCCTCTTTGAGCCTATGCCCTCGGGGGCATCCGCCCCTGCGAGATACACCGCTATCCCCTCGGCTATCGCGGTTTTTCCGACACCCGGCTCACCGATCAGCACGGGATTGTTCTTCGTCCTGCGAGACAGTATTTGCACACTGCGGCGTATCTCATCGCCTCTGCCGATTATCGGCTCAAGCTCACCGGAAAGAGCAAGCTGGGTCAGATCACGGCTGTATTGATCGAGAACTCTTGTTTCGGCGTGCTTCGTTGTGGGCTTAACCGTGCTTTGAACGGTCTTGGGCTTTGGCGTGGGGCTTCCGAATATGCCGAGGGCATCGGTGTACAGCTCATTGAGGTCGCAGCCGCAGTAGGCAAGAGCCGCAGTGCCGCCGCAATCCGGCTGTCGGAGTATGCCGAGCAGAAGATGCTCCGTGCCGACATAGCGTTGACCGAGACGAATGGCATCGGTCGCCGCCTTTTCTATCGCCGTCCAAGCGTGCTTTGTGAGCCCCTGTGCGGGAGTCCCGGGGGCACCTGCGTTCAGCCGTGAGCATACCGCCTCTTTTAGCTTGTGCTCCGTTATCCCCCTGTCTCGGAGTATCCTTGCCCCGAGGCCTCCGCCCTCTCTGACTATGCCCAGCAAAAGATGCTCCGTACCTACAAAGCTATGCCCGAGTCCGAAGGCCGCAAGACGAGCCTGTTCTATTGCGGTCTCCGCCTTTTCGGTAAATTTTTCGTTATTCTTCAAGGAACCATTCCCCCTTGTACCCGTAATTTTATACGAGCACCGCCATATTATCTTGCCGAATTTAAGTGCCCGTACTGCGGATTATGGACAAAATTTCGGATTAATAAAAGTGTTTGATTTTTTCTCCGCCTATGCTACAATCAATGCAGTATGATTTTTACGGGAGAAAGCCGATGAGCTCTTTTGAATCGCTGTGGGACTCCGGTCCGCTCTTTATGCAGTCCGAGCACTTTAAGCTCGGAACGGATTCCGTATTGCTTGCCGATTTCGTCAACGTCTCCGGAAAGCGTTGCGGCATCGATCTCGGCTGCGGATCTGGGATATTGCCCCTGCTGCTTATGCTCAAAAACCCCTCACTTTCCATCACGGGGCTTGAGATAAACCCCGATGCCGCCGCGGTAGCTGCCGAGAACCTCCGTGTAAACGGTCTCGGTGAAAGAGGCGATATCATATGCGGCGATATCAGGGAGCACCGATCCCTGTTCAGATCGGGGAGCTTCCCCTTGGTCGTTTCAAATCCCCCGTATTTTGCACAGGGCAGCGGAAAGGCCTCTCCGAATGTCGAAAAAGCCACCGCCAGATCGGAGCTTGACTGCACGCTTCGTGATGTTATATCTGCGGCGGCGTATCTTTGTCCGACGGGCGGTAGCTTTTTCATGGTGTACAGGGCGGAGCGTCTGTGTGAGCTGATCTGCCTTTTGCGCGAATACGCACTCGAACCCAAACGGCTGCGCTTCGTTGCTCACAAAAAGGATTTTGCACCCTCTCTTGTTTTGATCGAAGCAAAGCGAGGTGCCGCGGTCGGTGTCCGTATCGAGCCACTGCTCATTCTGAGGAATGACGACGGCACCGAAAGCGATGAAACACTCAGAATCTATCACAGGGAGACCGAAAAATGAGCGGAAAACTTTATCTTGTCGGCACGCCGATAGGCAATCTCGAGGACTTTTCACCGAGAGCAAAGCGTATACTCTCCGAGGTCGATTTCATAGCTGCGGAGGATACGAGAGTTACGCTGAAGCTGCTCAATCACTTTGATATACGCAAGCCCCTTGTCAGCTATTTTGAGCATAACAAATACGCCTCCGGGCAAAAGATACTGTCTCGGATATTGGACGGCGAAAGCTGTGCTCTGGTCACCGATGCCGGTATGCCGGCGATCTCCGATCCCGGTGAGGATATGGTGAGGCTGTGCTCGGAAAACGGTGTCGAGGTGCTGAGCATACCCGGACCGACTGCGGTGTGTACGGCACTTGCGCTTTCCGCTTTGCCGACAGGTCGCTTTTGCTTTGAGGGCTTTTTGTCCACCGCAAACAAAAGCAGGCGTGAGCACCTTGAAGGTCTTGTCAACGAGCACCGCACCATGATATTCTACGAGGCGCCGCACAAGCTTTGCCGCACCCTTGAGGATATGCGTGATGCCTTCGGCGGCAATCGCAGGATAAGCCTTTGCCGGGAGCTGACAAAGCTGCATGAGGAGGTGCTCCGCACCGATCTTGACGGTGCCGTTGCTCATTTTGCCGAAAAGCCCCCCAAGGGCGAGTTCGTCCTTGTCATAGACGGTGCCGAGGAAAAGTACTCGGAGCTGAGCCTTGAGGATGCCCTAAGGCTTGTCGAGACCTACAGAGCCGAGGGACTGTCCCGAAAAGCCGCTTGCAAAAAAGCCGCCGAGGGCAGCTCCTTCACCGCCAAAGACCTCTATAACACCTCCCTGACAACGGAGGAATAAAACAGACTGTTTTTCATTATTTATCAAGCGGTATAATAAACAGATATTGCCCTTTTCGAAAAAAACAAAGCCTCTCTTAATACAAGAGAGGCTTTGACTGTGCAATAGATTCAATCGAACATAAAATAGCTGTCCTGTGCTCGGTACAGCTTGTCGCAGCGGAACAGACACCAATTGTCATTCACCTTCAAAATGATGAACTCCATTTTGACATCGTAGTGCTGGTCGCCGTCTGCCGATATGAAGCTCACCGTCATGCGAAGCTTCACACCCTCGGTCAGCTCACCGTGGAAATCGACAAGATCAAACTGCTCCTGCCAATCCTTCAAGGCTCCGCTTTTCAGCTTGGTGATCTTTATGCTGTCGGGGTCGATCTCGTAGTCAAGCTCCTTATAATCACTGTCCAGCCTGTGGGCGACCCTCTCCTTGAGAGGCAAAATGTCCGACTCGAAATTGTCCCCACGTTCGTCAAGGAGATCCGAGTAAAAGTCATCGAAGCTGTCCCAATCGCTTTTAACGTGCTGTTTTTCGCACATTTGGAGGTAGAAGGAGTAGTTGTACTCATAGTAGCGGCGGAGATAATCCTCATCGTAAAGCTCGCAATAATCATCTGCATCGGCATCCATAAATGCCTCGACCGCATCCTTTGCGATGCTCTCGGGATCCACTGTCATGCAGGAGACTATAAGCACGACCAAAAGCGTTATGATCACCAAAGCGGCAGCGGCAATGAGCATGATCTTCATTCTTTTGGGGCTGAGCTTTGCAAGAGCCTTGGACTCGTTGTTGTTATCGGTATCGGGAGCATCGGCAACGACAACGGGGCCGCCCCTTGCACGTTCACCGCAAAAAGGGCACATTTCCTCCCCGTCGGGAACACTTGCTCCGCATTTTCCGCAAAACATAGGCAGTACCTCACTTCACCGATTTGCCTACATTATACTTTTTCTCCCCCTATATTGCAATGAAGTATTTACAAATTATATTCACATTTTTTCTGCTCGGTGTTATAATAAGTACATTATACGGCGATCGGAGGACGCTTTATGTTACGACAGCATTTGAAATATCAGGCTAAGGGGCTCATAGCCTCCGCTAAGCCCAAGCCCGTCTTGGTCGCTTTGATCTATATCCTCGCCGCTATCATCATAAGCATCCTTTTAAATCAGCTCACTGCGGTATATTTGCCCGACAGTGCCGAGGTCGAGCAATCGATCACCTCCGCCATCTCTCGGATCGATGCAACGAGTCAGGATGAGCTGAGTGAAAAAATCGCAAACGACCCAACCGTCAAGGCCAATGTTCAAAAATACGTTTACGGCATCGAGGACTTCTTCGGCTCTCCGATAGCGATCACTCTGTACCTTGCTCTGCTTTTCGTTTCGACCATGCTCCGTGCAGGCTTCACGCTCTTTGCCCTGAACACCACAAGCGGCACGGGGCAGTACTCCGACCTTTTGGGTGGCTTTGGCTTTTTACTGCGGCTCATCGGCTACCTGCTGCTGCGTACCCTGTTCATCTTCCTGTGGTCGCTGCTGTTTTTCATCCCCGGTATCATCGCCGCTTATCGCTACAAAATGGCTCTTTATATACTCATAGAGCACCCCGAATATTCGGTCCTCGAATGCTTCCGTCAAAGTAAAAGGATGATGAAGCATCACAAGTGGGAGCTGTTTGTTGCGGATATGAGCTTCATCGGATGGGATATGCTTGTTTCGATGTTGGGCATATTCGGCTTTGTGGTGCAGATTTGGTATCTGCCCTACTACGAGATCACCATTGCACTTTACTATCGCCATCTCAGTGCAAGTGCCTACGGCGATCCGGCACAGCCGGTAATAGAGATTTGAATACAAAAAGTAAGCACCGTTTTTTACGGTGCTTACTTTTTCAGGGACATGATATCGCATATATCGCAATCCAAAATATCGCAAAACATTTCTATCGTGTGAGTGCTGACGCTTTCGTTCCGCTTCATTCTCGTTATTTGAGCGGGGCTGATCCCGTATTTCTTGATCAGGGTGTACTGAGTCACGCCCTTTGCCTTCATAGTGTTCCAAAGCGGATCATACGAAATCATAACATTCAAGCCTCACTTTCCTCTTTAGCTTAAGCAGTGCCACCCGAAAAGGAAATCCTTTTCGGGTGGCATTTTATCTTGCTCTTGCGGCGATCTTGCTTTTTATCTTGCTCTTGTGGCGATCTCGTCCTTTATCTTGGCGATGAACTCGTCGACGGAGAGGGCTCCCTCGTCGCCGCCGCTACGGGTGCGGACGGATACGGTGCCGTTTTCGGCTTCCTTATCACCGACGATGAGCATATACGGGATCTTCTGTCCCTGTGCCTCTCTGATCTTATAGCCGATCTTCTCGTTACGCAGATCGGTCTCAACACGGATACCGTGCTTGTTGAGACGGGAGGCAATATACTTCGCATAGTCTGCGGTACGGTCGGTTATGGGCATGACCTTGACCTGGACGGGTGCAAGCCAAGTCGGGAAGGCACCTGCAAAATGCTCGGTGATAACGCCGATAAAACGCTCTATCGATCCGAATACGACGCGGTGTATCATCACGGGACGGTGCTTCTCGCCGTCTGCGCCGACATACTCGAGCTCAAAGCGTTCGGGGAGCTGCATATCGAGCTGAATGGTACCGCACTGCCATGTTCTGCCCAGTGAATCCTGGAGATGGAAGTCGAGCTTGGGGCCGTAGAATGCACCGTCGCCCTCGTTTATAACGTAGCTCTTGCCCATTTCGCTGACAGCCTCGGCAAGAGTCTTTTCGGCAAATGCCCAGTCCTTTTCGTCGCCCATATGATCCTCGGGCATCGTCGAGAGCTCGATCTCATAGCTGAGTCCGAACAGGGAATAAACCTCGTCAAAGAGTCTTGCAACGCCCTTTATCTCGTCCTTCATCTGATCCCATGTCATGAAGATATGGGCATCGTCCTGAGTGAAGCAGCGTACACGGAACAGACCGTGCAGAGCACCGGAGAGCTCGTGACGGTGGACAAGACCCAGCTCACCGACTCTCAGCGGCAGATCACGGTAGGAGTGGGGCTCGGACTTATACACCAGCATACCGCCGGGGCAGTTCATGGGCTTTATCGCATAGTCCTCATCGTCGATGACGGTGGTGTACATATTGTCCTTGTAATGGAACCAGTGACCGGAGGTCTCCCACAGATGGCGGTTTAAGATAACGGGGGTGGAGACTTCGACATAGCCGTATCTCTTGTGTACCTCACGCCAGTAATCTATAAGAGTGTTTTTGAG
>CAYUQN010000016.1:0-25991 GCA_964446815.1 uncultured Oscillospiraceae bacterium
AGGACAGCTCACCGAAAAATGCGGTGTTATCCTCGGGCTGATGAACAAGCCCCTGAGCGCACAAAAGCCCCAGGAATATGGGCAGGTCGTAAACCGTACCTGCTTTTTTGGTGTCGGCAGGGGCAAGGTTGACGGTTATTTTTGACGCAGGAAGTCTGAAGCCGTTTGACTTTATTGCGGCTCTTACTCTTTCCCTTGCCTCCTTGACTGCGGCATCGGGCAGACCCACAACGTCAAATGCAGGCAAACCGTTTGTGACATAGCACTCAACGGTCACCTCATAGCCGCCTATTCCCTTAACGCCGAGAGATCGTATTCTTGCAAGCATGGCTATCCTCCAATGGCTAAAGGTGTTGGTCATGGTATACTTTGCGGTTAATAATAAGCGAGATTCTATATACTTACACCATTCCCTTGGTTCTCCCTTTGGGAGAGCCAAGCACGGGACGTGACAGCTGATTTTCCTGCCTACTATTGTCTTTCGCAACTAAATGAACAACTGTCAACCGTCTGCTTTAAACTACAGGGTTCGCATTCGCGAACCCTGATATTTTACTCCTCCGCGGGGAGGTCTATTTTTATATGAAGCTCCTCGAGCTGTCTATCCTCAACGACACCGGGAGCACCCATCATGATGTCCTGTGCGTTCTTGTTCATCGGGAAGGGTATGACCTCTCTGATAGTCTCGGCTGCGGAAAGCAGCATTACCATACGGTCAACACCCGGGGCAATACCTGCATGGGGAGGTGCTCCGTAGCAGAAGGCATTGTACATGGCAGGGAACTTTGCCTTAACATCGTCCTCACCGAGACGAACCATCTCAAACGCCTTTATCATGATCTCGGGATCGTGATTACGCACTGCGCCGGAGGACAGCTCAACACCGTTGCAAACAAGGTCGTACTGATACGCTGTGATGCTCAGAGGATCGACCTCGCCCTTTTCGGCTTTCAGAAGAATGTCCAGACCGCCGTTAGGCATGGAGAACGGATTGTGGCAGAACTCCAGCTCACCGGATTCCTCACCGATCTCATACATCGGGAAATCGACTATCCAGCAGAACTCGTAACGCTCCTTGTCCATATGGCCGGGAACTGCCGCACCGAGAGCCTTGAGCATGACACCTGCGGTCTTGCGAGCGGAATTTTTATTGCCTGCGGTGACACCGACAAGGCAGCCGGGCTTGAGACCCAAGCGTTCGGTAAGCTCCGCCTTCTTGGGCGCAAGGAACTTCGATACGCCGCCGACGATCTCACCGTTTTCATCGACCTTGAACCAATAGGGCTTGGCGCCCGCCTGAACCTCGACTGCGGTGCAAAGCTTGTCGATATTCTTTCTCGTCATGTCACAGTCGGTGACGACTATCGCCTTGACCGTGCCCTCGTCAAAGGGAGCAAAGCCGCTGCTTGCACAAAGGTCGCTGATGTCCTGCACTTCAAGGTCAATACGAAGGTCGGGCTTATCCGTACCGTACTTCTCCATTGCCTCCTCAAAGGGGATGCGGCGGAAGGGCGCGGTGGATGCTATGTTATAAGTACCGTACTTTGCGAAAACGGGAGGCAGAACATCCTCAATAACGGAGAAAACATCCTCCTGAGTGGCGAATGCCATTTCCATATCGAGCTGATAGAACTCACCGGGGCTGCGGTCGCCTCTTGCGTCCTCGTCACGGAAGCAGGGCGCAATCTGGAAGTAGCGGTCGAAGCCGGAGGTCATGAGAAGCTGCTTAAACTGCTGAGGTGCCTGCGGCAGTGCATAGAACTTGCCGGGGTGCTTTCTTGCGGGGACAAGATAGTCTCTCGCACCCTCGGGGCTGGAGGCTGTGAGTATCGGTGTGGTGATCTCAAGGAAGCCGTGCTCCGTCATAGCCTGACGCAGTGCCGCAACGACGTTGCAGCGAAGCACGATGTTCTTCTTGACCGCAGGATTCCTGAGGTCGAGATAGCGATACTTGAGTCTTGCGGTTTCGTCTGCATCCAAGCTGCGGTTGATCTCAAAGGGCAGCTCATTATAGCGGCAGCGGCCGAGCACCTCGATCTTCTCGGGGACGACCTCAATGTCACCGGTGGGGAGCTTGGGATTCTTACTGTCACGCTCACGTACCTTGCCCTCAACGGAAATTGTACTTTCCTTGTTGAGACCCTTTACGATCTTCATCATGTCCTCGGACTCGATGACGATCTGGGAGGTACCGTAAAAGTCACGCAGAACGACGAAGGCAAAGTTGTTGCCGACCTCACGGACGTTTTCCATCCAGCCTACGAGCTTTACGCTTTCGCCTGCGTTTTCGATCCTCAGCTCACCGCAGTTATGTGTACGCATCTGTGTCATATCATTTATCCTCCTTGATAACGGGGATAGAGCTTAGCCTCTCGGTTTCCTTTGCTATGAGCTCGGCGGCATCTTTAATGCCGAGCATACTCTGTTCTCCCGACTTCATATCCTTTAGCGACACCGTGCCGCTTTTTATCTCATCCTCACCGATGAAGATCACATAGGGAACGGCGATCTTATCGGCATAGCTCATCTTTGCCTTGAACTTTTTCTTCTCGCAATAGATCTGTGTACGGATACCGGCATCTCTGAGCACGGTAGCGGAGGCTATTGCACAGGAAGGGTCCTCGGTCATGGGAATGACCAGAACATCCGCAGGAGCGGTCACCGTCTCATCGGACAAAAGACCCTGCTCATTGAGAACGTAGAAAAGCCTTGTCAGACCTATAGATATACCGACACCGGGGAGTGAACGGTCGGTGTAGTACTCGGCAAGATTATCGTACCTGCCACCGGAGCAGACGGAGCCTATCTCCGGATGATCGAGCATTTCCGTCTCATACACCGTACCGGTGTAGTAGTCAAGCCCTCTTGCGATGGAAAGGTCGATCGCAAAATTCTCCTCCGGAACGCCGAAATCGGCAAGGTATTTGACCACCGTTTCAAGCTCGGATAATCCGAGATCGAAGGTCTCGTCCATACCCTTGTATCGTGAAAGTCCCTCCATGACCTCGGCAACGGTACCGTTTATCGCCATGAAGTCCATAACATCGTCCGCCTTATGGCTGAACATCTTGAGATCGTCCATAAGTATCCTGCGAACCGCGTTCGCGCCGATCTTGTCCATCTTATCAATGGCGTGCATTATATCCTGAGCCTTTTCGCTCATACCGGCAAGAGAGAAGAAGCCGTTTAGAAGCTTACGGTTGTTGACCTTTATCTTAAAGCGGCGCAGACCGAGCTCCGTAAAGCTGCGGTAGATTATCGCCGGTATCTCGGCTTCGTTTATGATATCGAGCTTACCGTCACCGATAATGTCGATATCCGCCTGGTAGAACTCACGGAAGCGGCCACGCTGAGCCCTTTCGCCTCTGTATACCTTGCCTATCTGATAACGGCGGAAGGGAAAGGAGAGCTTTGCGTAATTCAGTGCCACATACTTTGCCAGCGGCACCGTGAGATCAAAACGCAGTGCAAGGTCACTGTCACCCTTTGAAAAGCGGTATATCTGCTTTTCGGTCTCACCGCCGCCCTTGGCAAGCAGAACCTCCGCCGATTCGATAACGGGAGTATCGAGGGGAGTGAAGCCGTAGAGCGAATAGCAACGGGAGAGGGTGTCCTTCATCTTCTCCATTTTCATCTGAGGGGCAGGGAGCAGCTCCATAAAGCCGGATAGGGTGCGAGGTTCGATTTTACTCATATTGTTCCAATCTGCCGCCTTTGTCGTCGGTATCGGAGCGGCTTCCCCTTTGCGGCACAGGGGCACATCCGATATCGCAATACTTTAAAATGCTGCCGAAAGCGGTTTTGTCATCGGCAGCATTTTATTCTCTTTTGTGTGGGCTTATCTACGCTTGGGATTGACTATATTACGCCAATCGAGATCGCCTCGACGCAAGCCCTGAACGAGCACCTCCGCAGTTGCCGCATTGGTGGCAAAGGGGATCTGATACTGATCGCACAGACGCTCGATCCTGTTTATATCGTCGAAACCGTTGGGGTTCGAGGGGTCGCAGAAGAACAGCACAAGGTCGATCTCATTGTAAGCGATCCTTGCGCCTATCTGCTGGGCACCGCCCTGATCCGCATGGAGATACAGGGTCACGGGAAGCCCCGTAGCTTCGGATACCAGCTTGCCCGTAGTGTTTGTCGCACAAACGGAATGTTCGGCAAGAATACCGCAATAGGCTATGCAAAACTGAACCATCAGCTCTTTTTTTCTGTCGTGTGCCATGAGTGCAATATTCATAGTTATCCTCCGCTTTCGTGATAATAGTATATTATATACATTTTGTCGTCGTGTTTCAATATTTTTGTGAGATTTATTTCAGCAGGGAGCCTTCCGTTTCGGTTATATCGGTGGCACTCTGGATGCTGAAATATGCCTCAAGTATCTCACGGGCAATGGGGCCGCAGTTTGCACCTGCACCGCCGCGTTCGACAACGACCGCAATGGCGATCTGCGGATTCTCAAAGGGAGCGTAGCAGATGAAAATACCGTCGTTTACGACCTTTTCACCCTTCTGTGCGGTACCGGTCTTACAGGCAACTGTCGAGGCGGTGTAGCCCAAGAAGGTCTCATAGCCGGAGCCGTTAAAGTCGTTTGCGACAAGGTACATACCCTGATGTATCGCATCCCAATTGTACTGCTCGGAATCCACGGAGCTGAGAACCTCATCCTCACGCTCATAGATATTTTCGCTGTAGTCAAAGCTTCTGACGCTCTTGAGTATCGAGGCGGTATGACGCTGACCGCAGTTTGCGATGGCGGCACAGTATTCCGCAAGCTGAAGCGGAGTGAATATACTGTCCGACTGACCGATGGCGGACTGCATGGTGTCGCCTATAGTCCAGTCCTCTCCGACGAGGTTAAAGTGGTTATCGGTGTTTGCCATGTTGCCGGTGCTCTCGGGAAGCTCGATGCCGGTGCTTTGACCCAGACCGAGGAGGGCGGCATATTTGCCGAGCTTGTCGATACCGAGGTTATGGCCCGTTTCGTAGAAAAATATATTGCAGGAGTCACGCAAGGCGTTAATGATGTCCTCCGAGCCGTGACCGTAGTTGTTCCAGCACCAAGGTGCGTAGCCCTGTTCCTCGTATCGGGTGTACTGACCTTCGCATTTGATGACCGTTGCGGTGTTTATGATACTCTCCGAAAGCGCCGCTATTGTGGTGGCGGGCTTAAAGGTGGAGCCGGGAGCATAGGTGCCTTGCAGAGCACGGTTATACAGGGGCTTGCCGGGATCGGAAAGGAGCTCCGCATAGTTCTCAAGCAGCTCACCTGCGGGATAGCTCGGCCAGCTTGCTATCGCAAGGGGCTCACCGGTCTTGACATCGACGACGACTACCGCAGCACCGGTGATCTCGTCCTCTTTTTCGACATACTCACCGTTTGCTATATCCTCCTGCTTTTGCTCGTCAAGCTTTTCTCTTATCGCAACTATACCGTTTTGCAGTGCCCTTTCGGAGACCTCCTGAAGCTGACTGTCTATCGTCAGATAGACATTGTTGCCGGGCATGGGCTCTTTGATATATTCCGTGCTGACTATCGTACCGTCGGGGGCTGTGGTGGTCTGAACGATACCGTTTGTGCCGTGGAGGTATTTTTCAAAGGCAAGCTCCGCACCCTCCTGGCCTACCTTGGTATCGGCATCATAGCCCATACCGATGACGTATTCGTCATACTGATCGCCGCTTATCCAGTTGACGTAGCCGAGAATATGAGCGGCGTATTCGGTGTTGTACTCACGGATATAGGACTCCTTGACCGAAACACCGATGACATTGTTCTCGAGTATTTGCGATATGAGCTCCATATCGGCATCCTCGACAAAAACGTAATCGGAGGTGTTTATGAGATAGCGGACGTTGACGGCATATCTGACGGCGATTATCGCCCTCGCGTCCTCTGCGGAATAGTTGGAGTCGACGTTGTATCTTGTACGCATATCGGACAGCACCTCAACTGCACTTGCGTTGGCATCGAGACCTCTGTTCGATTTGTAAGCGTCAAGCTTTGCCTTGTCAACGGAGCTCATTTCCGTATACTCAAAGGGCGGCTTGGCGGTTATGGGCAGATCGTCTATATAATCATCGCCGTAGGCACGAACCATGTTTATGAGCTCAAGTATCGTGGCATTGGGATCGATACTGTTATCCGAGGGAAACAGCTCATTTGTGTTGATTATCAGGTTGTAACAGGATTTGTTCGTGACAAGAACACGACCGTAGCGGTCGAGAATATTGCCTCTTGCCGCCACGACCGTAGTCGTGGTGGTGGTGAAGTTGCGGTTTTCCTCGTAGTAGGCATTGCCGTCGATTATCTGGAGCTTGTACAGCGCAACAAGATAAATGATAAGCAAGGCACCGAGGAAGATACCGAGTGCGGTCATTCTGCTTTTCTTAATAGTGTTCATGCGTGATTCCTCATTGTTTGTGTCTGAAGGGAAGGTACAAAAGCGCAGCCGGAAGCAGGGATACGAGCGTCTGCATAAGTGCCGTGAAAAGTGCGGGGAAAAGCTCCGCACCCGAAAGGATAACGGTGGCAAGAGCCTGCGCCAGTGCCGTCACAAGAAGTGAAGCGGAGCTGAATACAAAAAACGCAAAGAAGCTCTTGTTAATGTAAAACATCGAGGCTATGCCCGACGCAAAGCCTATTATCGGAAACAGCACGGTAAACAGGATGACATTTTCGGAAAAGCTCATATCGGCAAATGCGCCGAGAAAGAGTCCGAACACCGCACCCCTAACACCGTCCGTGTATATTCCGGCTGCCACCGCTGCGGCAGGGAGGATAAGTCCCCTGTAGCCGAATATGCTGACACGGGAAAACAGCAGGCTTTGTACGAACATGACAAGAATTATATATGCCGCAAAGGTAAGTATGCTCCGCAGCTTTTTCCATTCGATCAATCGGTCTAACAATTATTCCACCACTTCGAAATCTTTTACTATGAATACCTGAACGAGAGAGTTTAAGTCGCAGCCGGGCTTAATCAGTCCGTACTCTATCTGACCGCCGGCCTCCGCTTTAACGGATTCAACGGTGCCGATAACAATACCTTGGGGGAAGGCACCGCCGGAGCCGGAGGTCACTACCTCGTCGCCGGTGAATATCTGTGTACCGTCGGCAAGATAGGTGAGCTTCGCATAACCGTCCTGCATGAGGGCAAAGTCACCGACAACAAGACCCGAGCTTCCGTTGTTGGACACGAAAGCGCCGATATAGGTGTTGATATCTATAACTGTGCTGACCACAGCCCACGTCGTACCGAGCTCCGTTACCTGACCTACGAGAACGCCGTACTCCGTTATAACACAGTCACCTACCGCAATACCCGAATCCGAGCCCTTGCTTATGGTAAAGGAGTGTGCCCAGTTGGAGGAGGTCCATGAAACGATCTTGGCGGATTCCAGATCCATGTCGCTGTGCTTCTTGGCAAAGCCCAAAAGCTCACGCAGACGTTCGTTTTCCTCGACGGCGGCTTCACCGTCCTTTGCCTCCTGCTTTGCTTTGGTAAGCTCCGAACGCAGGCGTTCGTTTTCGGCTTTCAGCTCATCGTATTCGTACACATAGCCGTACACGCCCTCGAGCCATTCACTCAAGGAGCTGACTATCCTCTGCACGGGTGCCTTCACCGCACCCGTAAGGTCGGTGAAGAATCCGGCGTTGCCCTTGAGAAAATAGGTGCCGACTCCGGCGATTAGGGCAACGACAAGCACGATGATGCCGAGCTTTATACCGTTTTTTCTGAGATATTGCTTCATAACAGAGTAACTCCCATTACCTTCAACATTCTGTCCAGTCTGCAAAGGGGCAGACCCATGACATTGTAATAATCACCGTCAATGCCCTCAATGAAGATGGATGCCTTGCCCTGTATCCCATAGGCTCCTGCCTTGTCAAGAGGCTCACCCGTGGCAACATAGGCATCGATCTCGTGCTCCGTCAGCGTCTTGAAACGCACCGAGGTCTCCTCCGCACCGCAAAGCATCTCATCACCGTGAACAAGGCACAGTCCGGTATACACCTTGTGTACCGCACCGGAGAGCTTGCGGAGCATTTCCTTTGCCTCGGCCTCGGAATGAGGCTTGCCGAGTATCTCGTTGTCAAGGCTCACGACGGTATCTGCCGCTATGATCAGCGTATCGCCGTCAAACTTCTCCGAGACCTCGCTTGCCTTTGCTCTTGCAAGCGATCTCACGGTCTCCTTGGGACCGAGCCCGGACTTCACGTTTTCCTCACCGACTGCCGGACATATATCAAATTCGGCTCCCAGCATACCGAGAAGCTCTTTTCTCCTCGGAGAACCGGACGCAAGTATGATCTTCATTTTAATCAACGCCTCTGTAATATAATCCTCTTGTGAGCACATTGGGCTTATAAGAGCCCGTGCCCTTGTAGCATTTTGCGATCTCCGTGACCTCTCTTGCGCTTTCGGTCGTGAACATCAGTCTGAGACCCCAAAGTCCTGCGGAGTAAAGATCCTCTTTCTTATCCGCCATAAACAGCTTGTGGGCATTGTATATAACGTTGCGGTGCTCATATTCACGGACTATCGGGAACATGGAGCCCTTTCTGTCGGAAAGGTTTATTCCGCTTTGGCAGCAGCACTTTCCGTAGGCATGGCTCACGACACACTGATCCGATACCATGAGCGGAAGTCTGCCGTATACGATGAGCTCTGTGTCGATGCACTTTTGCATATCACGCACCTGCGCAAGTCTCAGCTCAAAGGATGCCGTTGCGGATAAAAAGCCCAGATTCTTCACAAGCTCCAGACCGTAGGAGTTGAACATATTCATGCCGAAGTCGGCACGAAGCTTCATACCGGACTTTGCAGCCATGGAAACATGACCTATGTTTCCGACAAGAGCCTCCTCAACTCCCATGTCATGAAGCTCACGGAGCATATCGGCTATCTCGCCCTTTTTGTCATCGGTTATGACTCTCGGCAAAACGGCGACTATCTTGCAGCCCTTTTCGGCAAACACCTGTGCGGCGGCAAAATTGTTGTAAAGCTCCGTCACGGGGACGTAGATATAATCGGGCATAAGCTCGGCAAGCTCCTCGGAAAGCTGCTCCGCCTTTAGAACCTGATATATCGTAACGGGGTCGCTTATCGGGGCAACGCCCTTGGGAGGCTGCGGCATGGGAAGCTTCCTGCGTTCGGGTGCCGCCGCTCTCTTATCCGTAAGCTCACTTAAAAGCCTGCGTCTTAGATCGTTCACCGTTGACGCATTCAAAAACAGACCGGGCTGCACCCTGCTTTGAGCCTCGGTGCAGATATAGGGAGTGCCGCCTGTTTTCTTCATCTGACGGTTTATGAAATCCTCGTTTATCGACTGACGAACGGCACCCTCCGGCTCCCTGCCTACGGCTATTGCCCTGTTGCCGTCAACATCCTCGGCGGCAACTCGAACCGCCTGCTTTGCCTCGACCACCGTGGCGATCCTGATGGGAACACGCCTTATCTCGGAGTCCATATATCCGCGCCTTGCCTCGGCAAAAAGCTTCTCCGCCTCGGAGCTCGGCTTCTCGGGTCTTGTGCCGAACATATCGCTTTTGTCGCCGTCAAAATAGCCCTGAGTGAAGCCGTCCCTCGAAAATGCGGTTTCGAGTGCGGCATATTCCTCCGGAGTCGGCTTTCTGTTTTCACGGATTACATCGGAATATACTTTTGTGACAACGGCTGTGTACTCGGGTCGCTTCATACGTCCCTCGATCTTGACACAGGCAACACCGGCTGCTTCGATCTCCGCCATCCTGTCGATAAGGCAATTGTCTTTAAGTGACAGCGGATGCGGATCCTCCATACGGCTTCCCAGACTGTACTCCATCCTACAGGGCTGGGCACACATACCGCGGTTGCCGCTGCGTCTTCCGATGAGCGATGACATATAGCACTGCCCCGAATGTGAAAAGCAAAGAGCACCGTGAACGAATATCTCCGTCTCAATAGGGGCATTGCGGCTTATATATCTTATCTGCTCCAAGCTGAGCTCCCTTGCAAGCACCGCACGGGACAGTCCCATAGCGGCGGCTGCCTTAACACCGTCAAGGCTGTGTATGCTCATCTGAGTGCTTGCGTGCAGAGGAATGTCCGGCACCGCCCTTTTCAAAACCGAAAGCAGACCGAGATCCTGAACGAGTATCGCATCCGCACCGATATCCGATGCCTGCCTTGCAAGCTCAAGAGCACCGTCAAGCTCCCTATCGGAAACGAGGGTGTTCATCGTGACATATACCTTGCAGCCTCTTATACGGCAGTAACGCACTGCCTTTTCAAATTCGTCAAGGGTAAAATTCTTTGCACCTCTCCGTGCATTGAAGTCACCCAGACCCATATATACGGCATCCGCACCGTTCTGCACCGCAGCTATTACCGCTTCGGGAGAACCTGCGGGGGACAGTAACTCGAGCATAAGTATACCTCTCCATCCTTAATAAACGAATTATAGCACATAAGTGGCTATTGCTACAAGTCAAAATTAATGTTATAATGTGATACTGTGTAAACAATCTATGAAAGAGGTATCCTCTGTGTCTGATTTTCCCGATGCTTCCGTAAGGGACAAGCTCATATCCGCCCATGACGGCGACCTTGCTCTGCTTTGGCTGTGGCTTTGTCGTGAGGGCAAATACGACGGTGACCGTGCAGCCGCCGATCTTTGTCGTACCCTCTCGGAGATGGATAGGGCGTATGAAAAGCTGTGCCGCATAGGGCTCGATAAGCCGCCGACGAAAAATCGTCTGCTTCCGCCCTCGGATGAGCTTCCGCAATATACCGTGAACGATGTCTTAAAGCGTTCCGCAACGGACGGAAGCTTCAAGGAGATAGTGAGGGAGGCGGAAAGGCTCCTCGGAAGATCGCTTTCCGGTCCGGATCTGAAGACGCTTTTCGGGATCTACGATTATCTTGCACTGCCCCCCGAGGTAATATTTCTGCTTCTGAATTATTGCGTTGAGCTTTTCCGTGAAAAGTACGGCCCCGGGAGATTGCCCTCCATGCGCAGCATAGAAAAGGAGGCATATGTCTGGGTAAATAACGAGATACTCACGATGGAGCAGGCGGAGGAATTTGTTGCCGACAGTAAGAATCGCCGTTCACTTGCGGAGAGGATAAAGGCGGCCTTGGGCATCCGCGGCAGGGAGCTTACGGCAACGGAGCGGAAATATGTGTATTCGTGGATGGATATGGGCTTCGATGCCGAAACGCTTGCGGTCGCCTATGATCGTACCGTTACGAATACGGGCTCGCTCAAATGGAATTACATGAACAAGATAGTGTCCTCATGGCATCAAAAGGGGATACATTCTGTCAAGGATATCGAGGAAAAGGATCACCGCCGTGAGCGGACGCAGGTTCACACCGAAACGGGCTCGGAGCAGCTTTCGAATGAGGAGCTGACGAGGCTGAGATCCATATACGACAAGGTTAAAAACGGCTGAGGTGAAGCATGGCTATTGACGGAAAGCTGCTGGCAAGGGCCAGAGACGAATTGGAAAGCATCAGGCAAAGAAACTCGGCGGAGCATTTCGACAGGCAGGGGCGTATATATCGCCGCATACCCGAGATCGAGAGCATAGACCAAAGACTAAGAGCCCAGATGACGGAGCTCTGTATGCTCACTTTGAATAAAAAGGCATCGCCCATGCCCAAGATCAAAGAGCTTGAGGAGGAAAGCCTTGCACTTCAGCTCAGGAAAAAGGAGCTGCTTGTTGCTTCGGGCTACCCCGAAAACTACCTTGACGAGATATTCTCCTGCTATGAGTGCCGTGATACCGGCTATGTCGGCGGCAGAATGTGCTCCTGCCTGAAAAAGCTGTATAAGCGTGAGCTTACAAAGGAACTCGGCGTTCTGCTCAAAAACGGTGACGAGAGCTTTGAGAGCTTCGACCTCTCGCTCTACGGTGAAGCCGCTGCGGGTATGGAGATAGTTTTCGAGACCTGCAAGGAGTATGCCAAAAGCTTCGGCAAAAGCTCACTGAATCTGCTGTTTCAGGGCGGTACCGGCCTGGGCAAGACCTACCTTTCCGCCTGTATCGCAAGGACGGTGGCGGAAAACGGCTTTTCCGTGTGCTACGATACGGCAGCCTCCGCACTCGATGCCTTTGAGCAAAGGAAGTTTGCAAGAGATCCCGAGACTGCGGCAACGGCTACCGATAAAACGGAGCGTATGCTCGATTGCGACCTCATGATACTCGACGATCTCGGCACCGAAATGCCGACCCCGATGTCGGTAAGTGCCCTGTATACGCTGATAAATACCAGACTGGTAAACGGCAAAAAAACGGTGATCAGCACCAACTGCGGCAGTGATGAGCTTCGCCGCCGCTACGGTGATCAGATCTGCTCCAGAATAGACGGTGAATATATAAAATTACCCTTTAAGGGTCGTGATATAAGAACCATGAAAAGGAGAGATGCACAATGACACAGCAGCACGAGATAACGACAGTGAGACCTCTGCTCAACGCAGACGGTGACCTTCTTGAGCCCGGCTACGCCAAAAAGCTTTTGCCCATGTACGAGAGAGCGGCGATAAAGGCAGGCAAGCTCCGCATCAAAGAATGGGACTACTACCTCATAAACAACGGAAGATTCGCACTGGCACTCACCGTTGCCGACAACGGCTATATGGGTCTCGACTCCATCAGCCTTCTCAATTTCGAGGAGGGCTGGGAGATAACCACAAGTCCCATGAGCGTTCTTCCCAACGGCAAAAAGAATTTGCCCGAAACGAGCGTCGTCGGTGACGTTCACAGCGGTACGAAGAATTACGACATTTGCTTTAAAAACGACGGTAAGGGCAAGCGTGTCCTCATAGCTCAGATGAAGAAGTTCGGCCCTGCCGGTTCTCTGTATGCCAAGGTGGAGCTCACAGAGGAGCCGGAGGAAAGCATGGTCATCTGCACCCCGTTTGATAAGAAAAAGCATTTCTACTATAATCAGAAAATAAACTGCATGAGAGCAAAGGGCGAGGTCACCTACGACGGCAAGACCTACGTTTTCGAGCCGGAGGACAGCTTCGGTGTTCTCGACTGGGGCAGAGGCGTTTGGACGTATCACAATACATGGTACTGGGGCTCAGCCTCCGGTGTTGTTGACGGCGTGCCCTTCGGCTGGAATATAGGCTACGGCTTCGGCAATACCGAGGCCGCCAGTGAGAATATGCTGTTTTACAACGGCAAGGCTCACAAGCTAAGCCTGGTGAAGTTCAATATCCCCGGCAACGAGAAGGATTATATGTCGCCGTGGACCTTCACCTCCGACGACGGAAGATTCGAAATGGACTTTAAGCCTGTTTTGGACAGAGCGTCCTGCACCGATGCAAAGGTACTCAAAAGCGATCAGCATCAGGTGTTCGGACTGTTCACCGGCAAGGCCGTGCTCGATGACGGCAAGGTGATAGAAATAAAGGACTTCCCCGGCTTTGCCGAGAAAGTCGAAAATAAGTGGTAATTTTAAAGGAGAAAAACATGAAATTTCTGACCGAAGAATGGGGCAAAGAATTCGAGATCCTCACAAAGGACACCTTTTCACCCGAAAAGACCCCTTCCAAGCTCACTCTGACCCTGTGCGAGTGCTACAACAAGGTACCCCAGTGCGGCAATGATACCGTGTGGTTCATGTACACGTTTAAGGACGGCGTTCTTGTGAGCCTGGAGCGTGGCGAGGGCAGAGACAAAGCTCCTGCGGCAGACTATACCTCCGATTGCGATTACGAGCCGTTCATCCAAACCATGACCGGTGAGATGAGCACCGTCAAGGCTCTCACCTCCGGAAAGATCAAGCTCAAGGGCAGTCTCATGAAGGCTCTCAAAATGCTCGATACCCACAATATTATCACCGAGTGCAAGCACCTTAACGGCAAGACCGAGTGGTGATAAAAGTCTGAACACCGGAGTACAAATATGGTTTTACAGGAATCTGGCGAAATGTATCTCGAAACGATACACATACTGTCAAAGCGAATGTCCTCGGTGAGGGCAGTCGATGTCTGCGAATATATGGGCTATTCAAAGCCCAGTATCAGCAGAGCACTGGGACTGCTCAAAAGCGGCGGGTATATCACGGTGGACGATGGCGGCTATATCCACCTCACCGAATCGGGTGAGGCGGTCGCAGAGAAGATGTATGAGCGTCATACAACGCTCACGGGCTTCCTTGTGCGTCTCGGCGTAAGTCCGGAGACCGCCGCGGAGGATGCCTGCAAAATGGAGCACGTCATCAGCGACGAGACCTTCGACGCAATAAAACGCCACGGCTCACAGCACAGCTGAATACGAGAACACACAGCACCAAATCGGCGCTGTGTGTTTTTGTATTCAAAAAACTTTGAAAAATGCGCAAATGGCTATTGACAAATCGCGGCGGCTGCATATAATAACATATGAACAATCAAACGAATGTTCATATGTTGAATCAATCAAGGAGGCTGTTACGATGAAAAAGAGCTACAAAATAGAGGTCGACTGTGCAAACTGCGCCAACAAGATGGAGCTTGCGGCAAAGAACACCGAGGGTGTCAAGGATGCCACAGTCAACTTCATGACCCTTAAAATGAACGTCGAATTCAGAGACGGTGCCGATGTCGCCTCGGTTATGAAAAATGTCCTCGGGAATTGCAAAAAGGTCGAGGACGACTGCGAGATATATATCTGATATGAGCAAGAAGCAGAAAAAAGTCCTGCTGCGTATCATCGTTACGGCGGTGATCGCACTGTCGGCTCTCATTCCGTCCGTTCCGGAGCTTGCGGAAAAGCTGCTGTTTTTCGCCTGCTACCTCATCATCGGCTACGACATACTCATAAAGGCGGCAAAGGGCATCATGAACCGTCAGCCCTTTGATGAAAACTTCCTTATGGCAATTGCGACCGTGGGCGCTATAGCTCTCGGTGATTATGCCGAGGGTGCGATGGTCATGCTGTTTTACCAGATCGGTGAGCTGTTCCAGAGCTATGCCGTCGGCAAAAGCCGTAGGAGCATCGGTGCCCTTATGGATATTCGCCCCGACACCGCCAATGTCGAGAGAGAGGACGGAAGCATTGAGACCGTTTCTCCCGATGAAATACCCGTCGGCTCCGTCATCGTCGTAAGGCCCGGTGAGAAGATAGCCCTCGACGGTACGGTGATCGAGGGATGCTCCACACTGAATACCGCGGCACTCACCGGCGAGAGCCTCCCTCGTGATGTTTCGGTGGGTGAGAGCGTCATAAGCGGCTGTATAAACCTCAGCGGTTTGCTGCGTATACGCACCGAAAAGGAATTCGGTGAATCCACGGTGTCGAAGATCCTCGATCTTGTTGAAAACGCAAGCTCGAGAAAAGCCCGTCCCGAGAATTTCATCTCCCGATTCGCAAGGGTCTATACCCCTGCGGTATGCCTTGCCGCACTTGTGATCGCACTGCTTCCTCCGCTTGCGATCCTGATCTTCGGCGGCAGTCCCGATTGGGGCGATTGGCTGTACAGAGCCTTGACCCTGCTGGTAATAAGCTGTCCCTGTGCCTTGGTGATAAGCATACCCCTCAGCTTCTTTGCAGGTATAGGCGGTGCAAGCAGACAGGGCGTTTTGGTCAAGGGCTCAAACTACATGGAGGCACTCTCCAAGGTGGGCTGCGTGGTATTTGACAAGACCGGCACCCTCACCGAAGGCAGCTTTCGGGTGAGCGAGTGCTGCCCCGAGGGTGTCGATGACAAGACCCTCATAGCCTATGCCGCGCTTGCCGAAAGCTACTCCAATCACCCCATTGCCAAAAGCCTCCGCGATGCCTGCGATGAGGATGCGTCCGAACACGAGATATGCGATGTCTCGGAGATTGGCGGTGGCGGTGTATGTGCTGTCATTGACGGGGCTTCGGTCGTCGTCGGAAACGCAAGGCTTATGAACGAAAAGGGTATAGAGTTCAGGGAAAGAACAGCCTCCGGAACCCTTGTTCACGTTGCGGCAGATAACAAATATATCGGCTGCATAGTGATAGCCGATACCGTAAAGCCAAGGGCTGCGGCTGCGATATCGGAGCTCAAAAAGCTCGGTATCGCAAAGACTGTCATGCTCACGGGAGATGCGGCGGCTGTAGGCAATGCGACGGCGAAAAGGCTCGGTATCGACGAGTGCCGCTGTGAGCTGCTTCCCTCCGACAAGGTGGACAGAGTTGAGGAGCTTATGCATGAGGGCAAGGGTCTTGCCTTTGTGGGCGACGGCGTAAACGATGCTCCCGTGCTGTCGAGAGCCGATGTCGGTATCGCAATGGGAGCCCTCGGCTCCGATGCTGCGATAGAAGCCGCCGATATGGTGCTTATGGACGACGACCCGATGAAGCTCGTAACGGCGATACGCATATCGAAAAAGTGCCTCCGTATCGTTTACGAGAACATATATTTTGCGATAGGCGTAAAGCTTGTGTGCCTTGTCCTCGGAGCACTGGGCATTGCCGATATGTGGCTTGCGATCTTTGCCGATGTCGGCGTCATGGTGATCGCCGTTTTAAATGCCATCAGAGCCCTGCGAGTTTAAACTAAAAAAACAGACAATGTTCTATCGATGAACATTGTCTGTTTTTGATTTTCGGGTTATTCTCAGTCGGGGCTTATCAGGGGGTGAGGCTTCCTATGATGCCGCTGAGGTAATCCTTCATTCCGCTGCCGAACTGATCAACGCCCTCGCCGTAGTCACCGTTTGACATGGAGCCTCCAACCTGATCGATCATGTCCTTGAAATCGTCGGTAGCACCCTCAACGCCGCTTTCGACGTTCTTGTCGTAATCCCTGAGATATGCGATCCATTCCTCAAGACTTGCATTTTCGTCGGGAGCCGCAATGTCGGTTCCGGCACTGTCATTTGCACCGCCGTTTGTACCGTTGCTTCCGCCACCGTTTATACTTCCGCCGGTGGTGGAGGGTTCATTTGCATCGTCAAGGTCTGCTTCGTCGACTACAGCATCCTTGACGGGGGGTTCTTCGGCAACATCGCCGTCATCACCGCCGCAAGACGAGAGAGCGATCACCAATCCTACGATCAGTGCCACAAGAATAATGATGCCGAGGACAAGCTTCAGGCCGCCTCTGTTGTCGGTCTTTTCCATACTAACCTCCGTAAATCACATTTTTTCCTCAAAAAAGTTAAAAATTATACAAATTCGCCCTTTTTATTCAGTGTAACATATTACAGAGGCTTTTTCAATAGCTTTTTTTCAATATTATAGTAAAATTTTTTCCCGTTTAATTTAGTCGCCAGAAGCAGGGAAATCTCGGCGTAGAGGATACCTCCGAAGATATCTATTACAACGTGCTGCTTTACGAATATCGTCGATGCGAATATCAGCAAGGCGGCAAAAAACGAGAGCACACGCCACAGCGTATCTGTCCTTTCGCAACGCATTGCAGCTCTAAAGCACAGCCAGCTCAAAAGGCAGTGCATCGAGGGGAAAAGATTCGTCGGCTTATCGAGAGACCAGAGTGCCGAAAGCAGCTTTGACACATAACCGTTGACGACGAGCTCGGGTCTGGGCATGGTTGTGGGGTAAACGATGAAGGTGACAAAGCACATGACGTAGGATATATGCAGAGCCGCAAACAGCTCAAAGCAGATATCCTTCCTCTCACGCATTATCATGACGACCCCGGCAAACCAGAAAAAGAAGGTGGCAACGTAAATGATGCTCCATTCGGGACTCAGGGGTATGAGCTCATCGATACGAAGATGAATATTGTGATGATCAAATCCGCTGTTTATGAAGCTGCTCACGGTGTAGGTGAAAAAGTGCAAAACGACCGTGAGGACACAGGGAAGCAGAGAATATTCCGGAAGCGGAAGCTTTTTTGCGGACAATGTGTTGTTGCGAGATCCCATTTCAGCACTCCTTGGGTGTCGTATACGCCTCCTCGACGGTTATGACACAGTAGTGACCGGGGAGGGCGGACTCTATCTTTTCCGTCAGTTCCTCCTTGAGAGACTTCGATCTCGGCGCAAGATCGGGAGGAAGGGCGAGGTCGAAAACAAGATTGGTATGTGTGGGACCTTCGACCATACGGAAATCGTGGAAGGATATACGGGGATCGAAATCACGGATGATCCCCTGCAAAAGCTGACGCTTTGAATTGACCGCTTCGTCATCGGTGACGATGGGGTCCATGTGGATCACCGCATCGCAGCCGAGCTCTTCCTTGAGCTGACGCTCAACGCAGTCGATGATATCGTGAAGCTCGAAAAAGCTTCCTTTACCGTCGACCTCGGCATGAAGGGAGATCATTCTGCGACCGGGGCCGTAATCGTGGATGATGAGGTCGTGGATACCGACGATCTGCTTACGGCTCATTGCTATCCTCTCGATATCGTCGACGAGCTCCTGCGAGGGAGCCTGACCGAGCAGCGGCCCCAAGGTATCCTTTGCGACACCGACTGCGGTGTAGAGTATGAAGCAGGCAACGAGCACACCTGCATAAGCATCGATGTTAATATCGGCAAAGTGACCTATGAGCATGGAGATCAAAACAACGAGGGTGGATACAGCATCACTCAGGCTGTCCGCTGCGGAAGCAGTCATTGCGGAGGAGGATATCTTTTTGCCGATGCTGCGGTTGTACGCATACATATATAATTTAACGAGCACCGAGGCGGCAAGTATGGCGAGGGTGATATAGCCGAACTCCGTTGCCTCCGGTGAGATTATCTTTTCAACGGAGCCGATCAGAAGCTCCGCACCCATAACGAGGATCAGAGCGGCGATGGCAAGACCGGAAATATACTCTATCCTACCGTGACCGAAGGGGTGATCGGTATCGGGCTTTTTACCCGACAGTCTGAAGCCCAAGAGTGCGACGGCGGAGGAGCCCGCATCGGAGAGATTGTTGAAGGCATCGGCAGTCACGGCGATGGAGCCGGAGAGTATACCTGCAAGATACTTACCTGCAAACAGCAGGATGTTCAGTGCGATACCGAGTATGCTGCACAAGGTACCGTATGCCTTTCGAACGGAAGGATCCGATACATTGTCACCGTTTTTTATGAAAATACCGCTGAGCAGCTTTACCATGCTATGCCCTCCCACAACAGTGTTGGTCTATTATTATAACCCGACAAGACAAAGTGTTCAAGTCCATGTCGAAAAATATTGATTCTTTATTAACAATTTGTCGCCCTGTTGCTCTTGAAGTTCGTGTTGATTTGTTTTACAATAAAAATCTAAATGTATAAAGGGGTTCGGAGTATGCAAAAGGAGCACAGCGGTATGGAGAAGCTTGCCGCGTTCATTGTAGATAAAAGAAAGCTCATACTCATACTGTTTCTGATAGCCTGCATAAGCTGCGTTTTTACGGCAGGACTTGTGGATGTTCAGGACGATATATCCTACTTCC
The DNA here is from genome assembly GCA_964446815.1 of uncultured Oscillospiraceae bacterium. GTDB lineage: Bacteria > Bacillota > Clostridia > Oscillospirales > Oscillospiraceae > F23-B02. Next base: position 19,356 of record CAYUQN010000016.1, read on the forward strand.
TCTCCGAGGATACGGAGACGAGACAGGGTATCGAGGCGATGAAGGGTGAGTTTTATACCTTCGGCACCGCAAGAGTCATGATCGAAGGCATAGGCTATGACAGGGCGGTAACGCTGTCGGAGCAGCTTGCCGAGGTCGACGGTGTGCGATCCGTCAGCTTCGGAGACGATGAGAGGCATTATAAGGATCGCAACGCTCTGTTTGAAATAACCTTCGACGGTACCGTTGATGACGAGATAAGCTTAAACGCCCTCCGTGAGGTGGAGCGTATAGCCGACAAGGGCGGCAACTATGCGGTCGATACCGAGGTCGGCGAGGATCTTGCACAGGGTATAATCGACGAAATGATATACGTCGGTATCGTTGCGGTCATCATCGTGATAGGCGTTCTGCTGCTGACCTCAAGGAGCTTCGGTGAGGTTCCGGTGCTGCTCATAACCTTCGGTGTCGCGGCACTTTTGCAGCTCGGTACGAACTGGTGGTTCGGTACAATATCATATGTTTCGAATTCCGTAACGCTCATTTTGCAGCTTGCGCTTGCGATAGATTACGCCGTCATACTCTGCAACCGCTACGCCGAGGAACGGCAGTTCCTTGAGCCGAGGGATGCGATGATCAAGGCACTGAGCAAGGCGATACCCGAGATCAGTGCAAGCAGCCTTACGACTATCGGCGGTCTGCTTGCCATGACCTTCATGGAGTTCCGTTTGGGCTACGACCTCGGCAGGGTGCTGATAAAATCCATACTGTTTTCGATGCTGTCCGTGTTCCTGCTCATGCCGGGTGTCATAATGGTGTTCTCACGCTTCATCGAAAAGACCCGTCATCGCAGCTTCATACCGAACATATCCGGTGTGGGACGCTTTGCATGGAAAACACGGAACATTATACCGCCGCTTTTCGTCGTTTTGGTGGTAGTGGGCTTTTGGTTTTCGAGTCAAAGTCCGCTGTCCTACAATTACTATGACTGCACTCCGGTCAACATGAACGAGACTCAGGAGGAGCGTCAGCGGATAAACGATTGCTTCGGTGAGGAAAATATCATGGCTCTTGTCGTGCCGGCAGGCGATTATGAGACCGAGGTAAAGATGCTTTCGGAGATAAGTCAAAACGAAAACGTGAGCTCCGTTTTGGGCCTTGCCGCCATTGAAGCCATGGACGGCTACCGGCTCGGTGATAAGATAAGCATTGATGAATTCAGTAAGCTTGCAGGTCTTGAGGAAACGGAGGCAACGGCACTGTTTGCCTACTACGCCGCTTCAAACTCCGACTTCGATGACCTTGATGCACTCCATGAGTACAAGGTCCCGCTCATCGACCTGTTTATGTTCCTCTACGATGTCATTGAGGACGATGTTTTGGATGTCGGTGAGGAAAACCGTGAGCTCGTCATCGGACTTTACGATCAGCTTGCCGACGGCAAGCGTCAGCTCGAGGGCAAAAAATACCACCGTATGCTGGTGTATGCCGATCTGCCCGTTGAGTCCGAGGAATCCTACGCCCTCGTTTCGGAGATACACTCCATTGCCGAGGGCTACTACGGCGATGATGTCTATGTCACCGGCAACGCCACCTGCGCAAGGGACTGCGAAATGTCCTTTGGCAGCGATCAGACGATGACAACGCTGCTGTCGCTTCTGTTCGTCGTGCTGGTCATCATATTCACATTCCGCTCCGTGGGATTGTCGGTGCTGCTCATTGCGGTGATACAGGGAAGTATCTGGCTCAATTTCACGATACCGTATTTCACCGACAACGCTATATTCTTTGTCGGTTATCTTATAGTCAGCTCCATCCAAATGGGTGCGAATATCGACTACGCCATAGTCGTGTCTAATCGCTATCTGGAGCTCAGGGAACATTCCGATCGCAAGGAGGCGATCATCGGGGCACTCAACGGAGCCTTGCCCACTCTGATAACATCCGGAAGTATACTCGCCTGTGCCGGACTGCTGATAGGCATAATGACCAGCGAACCGACGACCTCGGGAATCGGCATTGCCCTCGGCAGAGGTACTGCGATATCACTTGTACTTGTACTTTTCGTTTTGCCTCAGGTGCTTATCATGGGGGATAAGCTCATACATAAAACGAAGCTTGCAAGGAAGCTCAAGTTCACCGTACCGCCTAAATTCGAGGGGGATTTCGAAGCGGCGGCACTCAGGGAAAAGGAAAGGAGCGGCGGCGTTAAGGGGAAATAACGCCGCAAAAGAAAGGACGTAACCATGAAAAGAACATTGCTTACGGTGATCAGCGTATGCCTTGTCTTGGCAGGCATTTTCGGTATCTACGCCGGTAAGGTCGGTACCGATGACGTGTCCGCAATAGTACGCTACACCAACAATCAGCGGAGCTTTATATCCGACATAGCGGCAGAGACCGAAAAGGGTATAGATATGCTCGAAAAGGAAGAGGAGCAGCGTCGGCAGGATATCCTCGACGCTACCGAAAATACCCTCGTCGATCAGATAGGCAGTGAGCAGCTCGAGGAGGGCGAAAAGCAATACGCCGAGGGCAAGGAGCAGTATGACTCCGGTAAGGCTCAGTATGACTCGGGCAAAGCTCAGTACGATGCCGCAAAGGCTCAGTACGATGAAAAGTATGCTCAGTACGAAAACGCCTGTACTCAGCTCGATGCCGCCAGGGCACAGCTTGAGGATGCCAAGGCTCAGCGTGATGCCGGGCAAAAGGCACTCGATCAGGCTACCCCTGCTTATAATGCGATAAAGTCGTATATCAACTTAGCGGACGGTAAGGTGTATGAGTACACGAAGTACCTTGCCGATCCCATTGCACAGACCTTCGGCTACTCAAGTGCCGAGGCCGTGGTCAAGGCATATGAGGACAGTCAGGCTCAGCTTGCAGCCGCAAACGTGCAGATAGCGGAGGCGGAACGTGGGATAGCCGATGCCGAGGCACAGCTTGCCTCCGCAAAGACCCAGCTTGACGACGGCAAAAAGCAGCTCGATGCAGCCAAGGCAAGGCTTGACAGCTCAAAGGCACAGCTCGATGCGGGTAAGGCACAGCTCGATGCATCGAGAGCGGAGCTTGACGCAGGCCATGAGGCGGTCAATGCAAGCGTCGAGGAGCTTGAATCCGCACTTGAGGCTCTCAAGGCATATGACGATGCCGAAACAAAGGTAAAGGCAGGCATTGCCCGGCTTATGAGCACTCCGGCAATTGCCGAAAAGGTCGTGGATGAGAGCGACTATCGCAGTGTTATAGAGGCAACGGAGCAGTTTATAGATGAAAATAAGGACTCCGTCAATTCGGAAATGACCGTCCGTCAGAGCCTTTACACCTTGCTTATAATTGCCGCACTGGTCTGCCTCATCGTCGGCGTTTTAGGAGTGATCGCGGCACTTGTGCCCACCCTCACCCTGCTGGATGTAGCGGCATTCTCCGCAGTCGGAGCGGCTGCTCTCTCGGCAGGCTTCACGGCGTACGGACTCTTAAACGGAAGCAGAAGCTTTTCGTTCTCGTATATGGACAGTCTCGGAAATGTCGCAGGTGACGGCGGACTGCAAAATACCGCACTGATAATTTTGACGGTCGTGGCGATTTGCACCGCAGTCGTGGCACTCAGTTGCCGCAGCACATACAGAGGCGTGCTGTTCGGAGTTACCGGCACGGCAGATAGTAATGAGGACGAAGCGGTTGAGGCAGAGCCCGTTCCCGAACCGACTCCCGAACCTGCACCCAAATCGAAATCCAAGTCCAAGTCAAAGGCGAAATCCAAAGCCGCCCCTGCCAAGGATAATGCAGCTAAAGCAAAATCCGCCCCTACCGAGAATAATACCGCAAACGGCGGCATGAGCATCGAGGAGCTCAACGCAGAGACTCTCCGCTTAACGGAGGAGGCAAAGCGTATGGAGGAGACCGCAGCCCAGCTCGAAGCACTCAAAAAGGCACAGGAAGAATACGAGGAAGCCCGTCGCCGCTTCGAAGCCGCCCGCAACAGCGGCAAATAAACCGAATATAAATAAAAAGTATCGCACCTATCGATGCGATACTTTTTATTTGCTTATTTGCGTACTTATTTTTTATGGTAGAGTTTTTTGGCTTGGTATTTGGGCTCGTAGGTGATATTGACACCGAGCTTTTGGAACAGGTTTTCGTCCACTCTCGAGAGGATGACCGTCGAATGCGCCTCACAGCCGCGGAGCTTTCCGAGCTGATCTATCGCAAGCTCCGCAAGAGGATTGGTCACGGCACATATCGACAAGGCGATGAGCAGCTCATCGGTGTGCAGCCTCGGATTATGATTTCCCAAGTGCTCCACCTTGAGGTGCTGGATGGGCTCGATGACGCTCTTTGCGATGAGCAGCAGCTCCTTATTAATACCTGCCAAAGCCTTGAGTGAATTCATAAGACAGGCGGAGCTTGCACCGAGGAGGGGCGAGGTCTTGCCGGTGACTATCGTGCCGTCGGGAAGCTCTATTGCGACAGCAGGAGCACCGGTATCCTGTGCCCTTGCGTTTGCCGCCGCTATGACGGGACGGTCCGCTGCCGAGATGTTGTGAGAATTCATGATGAGCTCGATCTTGCGTACCTCATCGGCGGAGCCCAAGCCCTGACGCATTGCGACAAGAGCGGCATAGTAGCGGCGAATGATCTCCTGCTTTGAAGCCTCACGGCACGCTTCATCGTCGGATATGCAGAAGCCGACCATATTGACTCCCATATCGGTGGGACTTTTATATGCACTCTCTCCGTAAATGTTGGTCAGGATGGCGTTTAGGACGGGGAAGATCTCGACATCACGGTTGTAGTTCACGGTAGTCTCACCGTAAGCTTCAAGGTGGAAGGGGTCGATCATGTTCACGTCGTCGAGATCGGCTGTTGCAGCTTCGTAAGCCAAATTGACGGGGTGCTTCAGGGGAAGATTCCAAATGGGGAAGGTCTCGAACTTTGCGTAGCCTGCGTTTATACCGCGGCTGTGCTCATGGTAAAGCTGACTGAGACAGGTCGCCATTTTACCGCTGCCGGGGCCGGGAGCGGTGACGACGACGAGGCTGCGTTCTGTCTCTATGTAATCGTTTTTGCCGAAGCCGTCGGGAGAAACTATGAGCTTCACATTGGCAGGGTAGTCGGGGATGATATAGTGACGGTACACCTTGACACCGAGAGCCTCAAGACGCTTCTGGAACTGCTCTGCCGCAGGCTGACTGCGATAGTGAGTGATAACGACACTGCCCACATAAAGCCCTATGCCGCGGAATGCGTCGATGAGTCTGAGCGTATCCTCATCGTAGGTGATACCGAGGTCGCCCCTACGCTTATTACGCTCGATATCGTCTGCGGATATCGCAATAACGATCTCGGCAACGTCCTTCATCTTGAGCAGCATCTTGACCTTGCTGTCGGGTTCAAAGCCGGGGAGCACCCTCGACGCATGGAAATCGTCGAAAAGCTTACCGCCGAATTCGAGGTACAGCTTACCGCCGAATTTTTCGATCCTGTCCCTGATATTCTGGGACTGGAGCTGCATATATTTTGCATTGTCAAAGCCTGTTTTCATCGTCTCTACCCCTTTCCGAATTTCAAAAATACAAACAAAAATTTTACCCCACCGACTTCAATTCGTCAAGCTTCGGCAGGGCAAAATATTAATCTTTTTTCGCAAGATTTTTTGTCAGATATTTATAAGCTCGTAGCTCCTTGTACCTAGCCCTATCTCCTCGGCGTGCTCAAGGCAGCTTTCCCAATCGGTATCGGGGTGTGTCATATGGAAGTGCTCGTGCTTTTTGAACTCAAGCTGCTTCTCGATATTGTCCGCAAGGACACTGCCCTGCATGACCGGCTGACGGTTGCACAGATCGGCACAGGCCTGATCGAGAGCAACGGGGTCGAAGGATGCGAGCATACCGACATTGGGAATGATGGGAATGTCGTTCTCGGAGTGGCAATCGCAATTGGGCGAAACATCGCATATGAGCGATACATGGAAGCAGGGGCGATCCTTGCATACCGCATAAGCGTACTCCGCCATCCTGTAATTGAGCATTTCGGTGGACTTGCTGAACGCAGCGGCAATGGCATCCTTGGGGCAAACAGCAAGGCAGCGACCGCAGCCGACGCACTTGGCATGATCAATATGAGCCTTACCGTCTGTGATCGAGGGTGCTCCGTGGGCACAGATCCTTATACATGAGCCGCAGCCTATGCAGCGTTTTTCCTTGACATTGGGCTTACCGTCGCAATGCTGCTCCATCTTACCGGCTCTTGAGCCGCAGCCCATACCTATATTTTTTATGGCACCGCCGAAGCCGGCACTCTCGTGACCCTTAAAATGCGTCAGCGAAACGAAAACATCGGCATCCATGACGGCTGCACCAATCTTTGCCTCCTTGACATACTCAAGGTTTATCGGAACAAGAACCTCGTTTGTGCCCTTTAAGCCGTCGGCGATTATAACGTTGCAGCCCACCTGCATCGGGGAGAAGCCGTTTAAATATGCGGTGTCCATATGATCGAGGGCATTCTTGCGACTGCCTACATACAGGGTATTGCAGTCGGTGAGGAAGGGCTTGCCGCCAAGCTCCTTGACGTAATCGGCAACCACCCTTGCGTAATTGGGACGCAAAAAGGCAAGATTGCCGTACTCACCGAAGTGAAGCTTGATCGCCGTAAACT
>CAYUQN010000017.1:0-25321 GCA_964446815.1 uncultured Oscillospiraceae bacterium
ACACGATCAACGCAGCAGAAACCGTAAAATAATACGATAGTGCAATACAAAAGACCCAAACGATACCTCACAAAAATGTAAAATCGAACATTCTCCATAATAAATGCGTAAAAACAACTTCCCTTCAACCGTGGTTCAAGGGAAGTTGTTTTTATAAAGTCCTTGACAAATTTAAAACAAGGTGTATAATAGCAACACTCAATGCAAAACGAGTGATTTAAAATAGATCAAGGAACTTGAAAGGAGATAGAAATGAAAAGTCTTGATATATTACAGACCATGGCTAAGATCGGCAAAATACTGAGCAAGGTCGCCTTTGTCGCATCCGTTGTCGGTGCGGTGCTGAGTGCCGTCGGGATCGTGCTGACGGCGGTGAATTTTGCCGATGCTGTCAAGGTTGGCGGCATAACGATACATGGGCTCATCGACAAAAGCGGTTATGATATGGAAAGCTTGTATGCGATAATGTCGGCATGGCTCATCATGTGCATTGGTGAGTGTGTGCTTGCACATTATGCTGCGAGGTATTTTGAAAATGAGCTAAAGAGCGGAACACCGTTCACCCTCTCCGGAGCAAAGGAGCTGCTCCGTCTCGGAATATTGACGGCAGCCCTCCCGATAGCCTTTGAGATAGTTGCAAAGGTGGTCGCAGGTATAGTCGCCGCCACCCTCGGTGTGACATCGAGCTACGCTGTAGCGATATCGGTCGATAACGACGGTGCCGTTATACTCGGCTTGTGCTTCATTGCGAGCTCCCTGATCTGCCGCTACGCCACCGAGCTTCTGACCGAAAAAGCACAGCAGTCTTAAACTGAGAGAATACGGTCAGCCTCACATTGCCAATAGCTATTGCTATTGGCAATGTACTTGGCTCTCCCTACGGAAGAGCTGTCACCGAAGCTGACTGAGAGGTCAAAATTTGCCGCTTAAATCTATAACAAGACACCGAAAGATGATGAATGATAAGCGACAGCAGGGACAGGGCAAGCGACAAAGAAAAACGCCTGCCGCATTCAAGATAGGCATTCATTTCTTTCTGAATATAGTCAAATACAGTGTAGAACTCATCATTTTTCTTGCTTTTTGCTTTACCCAAACTATCATTCGCCACAATAATCACCCTAAAATAAAAAGTGCGACAACCGAAGTTGTCGCACCGAAAAGCACAAACTCCCGTTGTCGCCAAACAAAACTCAAGCAAATACGGGATAAGCCACATACAATACTTGTGGGAATTTGTGATTTTACCAAATTCGCAAATATTGTATGCAGCAAAGTACAGATAATTATCCCGCAGCAAAATTATCATATATTCGCATATTGAGTTTTGTTTGGCAACACAATTTTACCATGTTCAATGCCATTTATCAAGAGCAATTGCAATCGGACTTCTTTTTGCAAACGAAAACCACCCGACAAAGCATCGCTTTGTCGGGTGAAGTATTGTCTCACAATTTACTTTTCGCTGCGGTGGGATTTGCGGCGAGGGTGATCGTTGATCTTTGAGCTTATTATGAGTGCGACTTGGACGGGAACGCCGATGAAGAACAGCATCCAGAAATTATAGCTCATATATTCAAGGTAGCACGCCACAAGAGCAGACCACACAAGTCCGGAATAGAGAATGCAGCTTATGGTCTTGTGATTGGGTTCATCCGCCCACCGTCTCACAAAAACTATGGCGACAAGGAAGGACACGGGCACAGCCCAGGCAAACGCCATCCACCACATATGCCCCGTAGTGTACTGAGAATACACGAAAAACACCGCCGCAACTATCCACACCATTGTGACCCAAAGTGCGACGACAAATATCTTCTGCATCCTCTGCTCATCACGCTGCTTCACCTCGGGAGTCATAGCGTCACGCACTCCGTTTTCACGCAGCATATCGTCAAGACTGATGCAGTACATATCCGCTATCGTCTTGAGCACGATGACATCCGGCAGCGAATCGCCTCTCTCCCATTTGGAGACCGCCTTATCCGAATAGTTAAGACGCTCGGCAAATTCCGCCTGTGTTAAGTTTTGGCTCTTTCTGAGCTCACCGATGTTTTCGGCAAGCATTCGTCTCATATCATCCATATTTGCATTATATCAGCATTTTTCTCGTTCTGCAAGGCATTTTTACCGTTCTCTTTTTATAAAAGTGTTGATTTCGAACCGTTTTTTCTCGACCTCTACCGTGGGGAGAATCATGCTCCCTTTCAAATTCCACCGATAAACGGGGAGGAGGGCATCTCCCTATATAGCGTGAGTTATAGTAGAATCACGAAATTTTATAAGAGGCGAATGAAAAAATGAAGCTTTCCAAAAAATCGGCAGATATCGGAGTCGCCGCAAAAAAGGTCATTTTGGCACTTGTTGCTGTGCTTGCTTTGGTACAGCAGTGCAGATCGTGTCCACCTTCTTCGGCGAAGTTTCGGATGCGCATTTTGCCGACGGCGGCGAGAACATTTTTTATGCTTATATGCTCAAGTGTACCCTGCACTTCTGTTTGACATTTTAAGCTGATACTTGCGCAAAAAACAGACAATGCTCCTTCTATTCACGGAAGCATTGTCTGCTTTTATTATTTCGTTTTATGCTTCGGCTTTCATGGCAAGGAAGGCGTTTATGAAGCCGTCGATATCGCCGTCCATGACGTTTTGTATGTTGCCGTTTTCAAAGCCGGTGCGGTGATCCTTTGCCAAGGTGTAGGGCATGAATACATAGGAGCGGATCTGGCTGCCCCATTCGATCTTCTGCTGAACACCCTTTATGTCGCTGATCTTCTCAAGGTGCTCACGCTCCTTGATCTCCGCAAGTCTTGCTCTGAGCATATTCTTACAGTTTTCGAGGTTCTGGAAATGCGAACGCTCGACCTGAGATGCAACGACTATGCCGGTGGGGATATGCGTAAGACGTACTGCGGATGAGGTCTTGTTGACCTTCTGACCGCCTGCACCCGATGAACGGTAAACATCCATCTTGATATCCTCGTCACGGAGCTCGATCTCGTTGTCGTCACTGATCTCGGGCATTACCTCAAGTGCGGAGAAGGAGGTATGTCTTCTGCCGGATGCGTCAAATGGGGATATGCGAACCAAACGGTGGATGCCGTGCTCGCTCTTGAGGAAGCCGTAGGCGTTTTCGCCCTCGATCATTATAGTCGCACTCTTTATACCTGCCTCGTCACCGTCAAGGTAATCCATAAGCTTAACGGTATAACCGTGACGCTCCGCCCACATATTGTACATACGGTAAAGCATCTGCGTCCAGTCCTGTGCCTCGGTACCGCCTGCACCTGCGTGGAAGGTCAGTATGGCGTTGTTGGCATCGTACTCACCGGTGAGCAGGGTACTGAGCCTCGTCTCCTCTAACTTTTCGGAGAAGCCGGCAAAATCGCTTTGAAGCTCCTCGAGCATGGAATCATCGTTCTCCTCGAGTGCCATCTCGCAAAGGGTATACATATCGTCCCAGCTTGCACAAAGCTTTGCATAGTTCTCGGTCTTGGATTTGAGCTGCTTGAGCCGCTTCTGTACACGCTGAGAATTTTCAACATCGTTCCAGAATCCGTCCTGGGCGCTCTGACCCTCAAGCTCCTCGATCTCCTTTTCGGCGGCCTCCAAACGGAGTGCGGCACGAAGATCGTCCAAGGTGGGCTTTAAGGCATTGAGCTTTGACTTATATTCTTCAAATTCGATCATTTTCAACCATTCCTTAACTATAATCAACTTACAATCGGTATATTATACCGCAAATCCTTTGCAATGTAAACCCCTTAGGATATCCGATAAGCTTTCATTGCACCTATGATACAGCTATCTCTCTCAGTCGGCTTCACTGTCAACTGTCAACCGAAAAATCGGTATGGCAGAGCCATACCGATTTTTTTATTCCATTCCATAGGGCCAGCCGATGAGGCTGCCGACATCGTAGAGCTCGGTGTAGCCCAAGGCTTTGAGCTTTTCGACCGCCTCGGCACTGCGTCGTCCGGAGCGGCAATAGAGGATCATCGCCCTATCCTTATCCGGAAGCAGCATTGCCGCAGTCTCCGCATTTATATCGTCCACGGGAAAAAGCACCGCATTTTCCGCATGGCCCGTGATGTATTCCTCTTCCTCACGGACATCGACCATAATTGCCTTTTTCTCGCCCTTTATCAGCTCAAAGGCTCTTTCAAAGCTTATCTTCATTTTCCGTGCTCTCCCCTTTTGCGTGCTTTTTGCACACCGCCTTGTATATCAGCAGTCCCGCTCCGCTCAGGGCAAGCGTCACGGCAAAGACCGCTATGGCAAAGCCGTATCTTCCCTCATTGATTGCATTCGCTCCGAGGGTCGAGGTTATGACCGACGGTATTCTTCCGACGGAGGATATGATCAGCCATGTGCTCCGACGAATATTCGTGAGTCCCGCGAAGTAGCACAGCAGATCCTTGGGTGAGCCGGGTAGCATGAATATGAGGAAAAAGACGATATCACGCTTTTCCGTCTCCTTGAGGAATTTGAGCTCGGATATCTTTTCCCTTGAGAAAAAGGCCTCGACCGCCTTCATGCCGAAAACTCTTACAAAAGCAAACACCGCAACACTGCCCAGCACCTCACCGACGATGCACAGCAGCATACCCGGCAAGGCGCCGAAGGCATAGCCTGCGACAAGCTCAAAGGGCTCACCGGGTATCACCGCAAAGAAGGTCTGCAAGAACACCATGCCCACATAAGCAAGCATACCCAAAGCACCGTAGTCATTCACCCATTCGCGGAATTTCTCGGGCTCCGAGGCAAACTCAACTATGGGCTTGCCTGCGAATATGATGAACAGAACACTGATTATTATAAACGCCGCAATGCAGCAAATGCCGAGTGTTTTTTTCTGTTTATCCGAAAACTCTCGCTTCATTTTATGCCTTATCGCCTATCGCCTGACCGTATTTAACATCGGTCTCAATGCCGTTTGCGGTATCTTCGAAATACCGCTCCGGAAGCTTCACACTGCCCTTCTTCATCAGCAGGACTATCGTTGAGCCGCCGAACCGGAACATACCCTTTTCAATGCCTCTGTATATCCTACCTGCCTCGACATGATTCACTATCTTGCCCACAAGACAGGCGCCGACCTCGATCTGCACCACCGTGCCGAAGTTCTCGGTCTGCATTATCGTGTACTCCCTCGTGTTTTGAGTGAACACCGGATGGTTGTTGACAACAATGGGCTGCACCGGATTATACCGACCTTTTATATGGAAGTTGACGCTCTTTCTTCCGTTGTCGATATAGCAATAGCGGTGGTAATTATCGACACCGAGACGGAAGATGAGGCAATAGCCGTTGAGATAATCCTCCGCAATAAAGCGGCTGTCGACAAGATCCTCAACACGGTAGAGGCTGTCCTTTATGCTGAACACCGAATTGGCGGTTATCTTATACACCGAAAGGTGACCGTCACAGGGGGATATCAGCTTATTGGGGTCCATGTTCACCGGTCTTGCCGCCGGATCTATCTGTCTCGTAAAAAAGTCGTTGAAGCAGTAATATCTCGCAGGACGGTACTCCGAAAGATCGAGCTCATTCTTTTTGACAAAGCGGCGAATGTGCAGCTTTGATATCGGGGTATCCATATACATACCTGCCACCGCCGATACAACGGGATTCGTTATCCCTCGACGGGGCAGCTTGCCGAGCCTTTTCGTATAGAAAAAGCTCATCGACCTATCCATCATTTTGCTTTCGGGCATATTTATCCCCTCTTTGCTATGAATTTCTTTGACACTATCTCCCACAAAAGGACTATGCCGCAGAAGATGAAGCTTGCATAAAACGACAGTCCCCTGCTTATGAGCTCAACACTAACGGGATCGGCTACGATTCCCTCAAAGCCCTTGATGAAAATATAGTCCACAACGCCCACGGCACCGGGTAAGGGTACCGAATTTGAACCGAGCACCGCAAAGGTCTGGGCAGAGAAGGCATGATCGATCATCGACGGCTCGCCGCCGACACCGATGAATATACATATCGCAACGGTTATGAGGCTCATACGCTGAAGAATATTAATAAACAGCACCTTGAGCATAAAGCCGTAATCCCTGCGGATAAGCTCACCGCATTTGGTGTACTGCTCAAGTGATTCCTCTAACTTTGCAAGTCGCTTTTCGTAATCCTTGAATATCCTCAGCTTGCATAAAAGTCTCAGTATAAACGCCGCGACACTGCGTACGAGCTTCCTGTTGAATATGCACATGAAAAACGTGAAAATGAATATGAGCTGCACAAGAGCGCCTATGCCGATAAACAGCTGAACGGCAAGGTCAAAGTCCAAGAACATATCAAAGTTCAGTATGAAGGCAACGGTGCTTATGATAAGTATCGCCAAGGTGTACATCGAAAGGTTCAGCAGCAGGGCTATCGCCGACACCGCGCCGGGTATTCCGTCCTTCACCATGACGAACATGGCGGCAGGCTGACCACCTGCGGCAGTAGGCGTGATATCGGAAAAATAAATGTCCGTTGCGGAGTAGAGCGTTGCCCTACGGCGATTGAAAGCATAGCCCAAGCGGCGGCAGATATAGCGAAGTGAGGCACCCTCGAAGTATATGAAACCGAAGGCACACAAAGCGGCAAGGGCAAACCACACGGGGGATATCTCCTCAAGGCAGCGGAGAAAGCCCTCGACCGTAAATCCGTCGCTGACCGATGCAATTATAAGTACCGTCAAAACGGTGAGTGCGATGAGCACAAGGAGCCACATCAGGGATTTTGAGCTTTTCTTCATAACACGTTCTTCATCATTTCAAAAGAGTAAATTATATTTTATCACAAACTATACGGTTTGTCAGCTGTTTTTTTAAAACACGGTCTGCACCAGCACCATATACAGCACGGTACCGCACACGACACTCAGCATGGTATTCTTCCTCCATAGGTGGAGCAGTGCCGTCACCGCAACACAAATGAGCTGCGGCAAAAACAGTCCTGCCTCCGAAAAGCTTATATGTCTCAGGCAATAGACAACAAGAGTTGCCATTACCGCAAGCGGAAGCATATTGCCGAGATAGCGGATCGGTGAAGGCACCTCACGATTACCGAATATCACGAACGGAAGCAGTCTTTCCGCAAAGGTGCATATCGCACATACGGCGATTATAAGCAGGGATTCTCCGACGGTGATACTCATTTTGCCACCTCCTCGGAAAGCTTGGGGCGAAGCAGCAAAAGCCCTGCGACCGTAACACACAGCGAGGGAAGCAGGAAATCATCCGCTCCGAAGATCAGTATGCAGGCAACAGAGGATGCCACGGCAAGTACCGCAGGGATGGCGCTTTTGGCTCCCCTTAGCTGATCGACGAGAATGACGGTGAAAAGTGCCGTCAGTGCAAAATCGATACCGGTGGTATTGAAGGTGATAAGCTCACCGCATAAGCCGCCGAGGGCGGAAAACAGTATCCAATAGCCATAGACGAGTATAGAGGAGAAAATGTTCACTGTTTTTTCGTCGGTGCCCTCCATATCATTCGGGGCGCAAAGCAGAGAATAATTCTCATCCGCAAGGCTGAATATGAGGAAGTATTTCCAAGCACCGTAATCACGGAACTTTTCGATGAAGCTCAGTCCGTAGAAAATATGGCGGCTGTTTAACAGTAACGCCGTCACCGCAACGGTGATGATGGGCAAGCCCCCTGCGAAAAACGAAACCATGAGCATTTGCAGTGAGCCTGCGAATACTATCGCACTGCATCCTGCCGACCACAAAAAATTGTAGCCCATGTTCGACATAAGTATTCCGTAGGCTATGCCCACGGGAAAAAAGCCTATCATTATCGGGAGGCTTCGTTTAAATGCATATTTAAGACTGTTTTTCTTTACGTCACTCATATCATATCTCCTTGTCAAGCTGATGAGATTATACACTTTGCGCTCAAGTTCCGCAAGTCAGCATTTACAAAAGACGAAAGCTGTGGTATGATTAACAATCATATATACGCATAATATTATGTAATTGGAGGGTTTTTATATGAAAGCATGGCAAGTAGCGGTTCCCGTAGGTCTTGCTGCCGCAGCAGCAGCCGCAGCGGCTCTTATCCTCGGCAAAAAGGGCGGAGACAAGGCTCAGGGTGCCAAGGCTCCCGCAGCAAAGAAGGTTGAGTACAAGAATCCCAAGACCGGAGTTTACAGCTTCGTTTCCGGCTTTAACGATGCAGCGACCGTTGAGGTCAATGTCACCTACAACGGCGATAAGCACAGCTTCGATGTCATCGGTGAGGAGTTCCTCGCCTACTCCAGCGATTCCCATGTTGCCGTCATCTACTGCTCCGAGGTCGATATGCAGCTTGAGTACGCCGGCTACTACAGCGGAGAGGGCTTTGCCGAAATGAGCGAGACCGCAAAGAACAAGTTCAAGGGCTTCGGCACCGTTTCCTATAACGGTCTTGACTGCATCCGTTACCTTGACGGCGATGCAATGTGCGTTTGCCTCCCCATCCCCGGTGACGCTTACAGCTACATTCTCGTGACCGTGCTCAGACACAACGACTGCAAGACTCCTATCACCGAGATCCATACCCATCCCGAGGTCGAAGGTATCCTCGGCTCCATTGAGTACAAGTGATAGGCTGAATCATTTGTTTTGCAACAAGGGGTTTAATTATATCGCACATTTTCCCCCGTCAATAGCATCTTTGTAAAGCAAAGACCGCAATAGTGCGGTCGGCTGATAAGCATTTTCAGAATTAAAGACAGACAATGTTCCATGAAATAGAGCATTGTCTGTCTTTTTGATATTTCCAAAGTGTTCTTATTGACCCGGGGCTTTCTTGTGTCGCTTGGTATCAGCCCCAGAGGGCGGTGAGCATGGGGATTATTTGCTTTTTGCGGCTCATGACGCCCGGGAGGAACACGCTGTTATCCTTGGGCTCTGCCGAAAACGCACGGCGTATCGTATCGTCACTGCCAACGTATATGAGCCTTGTGCCCTCAAGCAAAACATCGGTCAGCATGAGCAGCACCATGTCATACTCCTTATCACGCTTTAATCGGCACATTTCCTCCATGAACTCTTCCTGACGCTCAAGCATCTTCGAGGAATCAAGCGTCGTGATCTGTCCGACACCGAGGATCTGCTCGGATAGATGGAACTCCTTGAAGTCGCTGCGTATGAGCTCCTGTGCTGATTTTTGATCGGAGAAGCCGGCTGCAAACAGCTCCTTGCCCAGCTCCTGAAGCGATACCTTGCCGAGCCTTGCCATACGCTCCGCCATGGCGATATCACGCTTTGTGCAGGTGGGCGATTTGAACATGACGGTATCGGACAGTATTGCCGAGGCTATGAGTCCTGCCATTGCAGGCGAGGGCAAAACGCCGTGCTCCTGATACATTCCCGCGATTATCGTTGCGGTGCTTCCGACAGGCTCATTACGCATACTGATAGGCTGCATCGTCTGTATATCCGCAAGCCTGTGATGATCGATTATCTCACGGATCTCCGCCTGTTCAAGTCCCGGTACCGCCTGTGCCGACTCATTGTGATCGACCAAAACAACGCACTTTCTCCTTGGTCTGAGCAGGTGATAGCGTGACAGAGTGCCGACAACACGGTCGTTCTCGTCAAGCACCGGATAGCAGCGGTAGCGGCTTTTCAGCACTTCCTCTTTAACGTCGTCTATGTAATCATTCAGATGGAAGCATATTATATTGTCGGTGTGGCAAGGTCTGGCTATGGGTATCGCCTGATAGATGAGCTTTGCGACCCTGCTTGCGTCAAAGGGCGTTGAGATTATGCAGGTGTTGCCGCTGCCTTGAAGCCACTCCTCCCTGACCTCAGTTTGGCACAGTATGATGCAGGATACGCCGATGTCGAGAGCACGCTGCACCATATCGGGCTGATCGCCGCAAAGCACGATGCTGTCCGGATCGCTGAAAAGCAGGGTCTCACAGCTCTGCGGCAGTGCTATTATCACGTTGCCGGAGACGGAATCCACAAGCTCCGATGCCTCGTTTAAAAGCTTGCCCTCCAGGACACTGAGTATATTAAACAGAGGTATCTCGTCAAGGTGGGGATCGCTGACTGTCAGCATACTGTACGCCGCAATGTCACCTGCTGAGAGCGTACCGTAGAGATTGCCCTCACCGTCCAAAACCGGTATGACCGACAGCCTGTGCTCCTTCATGAGATGCCACGCTCTGTCCATCGTCACGGTATAATCCAGTGCAGGCGGCGTATCGAAATCAAGATCCTTGACCTGAGTGCGAACGTCCTTTATAAACTTGGGCTCCTTAAAGCCGAAGCGAAGCAGCATTCGTCTTGTTTCGTCGCTTATATGGTCAAGGTGAGCCGCGACATATTCTCTGTCTCCCATGGCATTACGCAGGGCGGCATAGCTCATTGCCGACACCACGGAATCGGTGTCGGGGTTTCTGTGACCGATAACATATATCTCGTTCATTTCGCTATCCTCCGTAATTTTGAGGTATATACATTATAAATTCTTCCGACAAAATGTCAATTGCCAAAGCCGTAAAGATTGCGAAAGCCGCTGCTCTGTCTTGGGTCAGTCGGGAAAATGAGAAATATTCCGTTTCGGACATTCTCGATTTGTCGGGGTTTTTGTTTATTACGGCAAAGCGGCACTTTCTGTAATGGCATCTTTTGACGGATAAAACAAATATCCGAAGGCAAGCCCTCGGATATTTGAAAAAGTCGTATTAAAATGTGAATACAAAAGTGAATAAATAATCAGTGAGTGAGGAAGAACATTGCCGCAAAGAGTGCCGCTATGACCCAAGTGCCGATGTTGACTTCCTTGATCTTTCCGGTGAAGACCTTGATCGCAATGTAGGCAATAAGGCCGAATGCGATGCCGTAGGAAATGTTGTAGGTGAAGGGCATCATTGCAACGGTGAGGAACGCAGGAAGTGCGATCGCGGGATCTGCCCAATCGATCTCCTTGACACAGCCTATCATGAGGATGCCGACATAGATGAGAGCGGCGGAGTAGGCACAGGCGGGGATGAGTGCGACGATGGGAGAGAGGAACATTGCAACGAAGAACAGTGCTGCGGTGATCATTGCCGCAAGGCCGGTCCTGCCGCCTGCTGCAACGCCGGAGGAGGACTCAACGAAGGTGGTGACGGTGGAGGTACCGCAGACTGCACCGACGCAGGTTGCGATAGCGTCCGCAAGCATTGCCTCGTTCATGTTGGGGACTTCATCCTCACCCTTCTTGTTCTTGATGAGGAGGTTGCCGCCGCGGCAAGCACCGTAAAGGGTACCCATGGTATCGAACATATCAACCATGCAGAATGCAAGTGCGGTGGTGATGAAAGCAATGATAAGGCTGCTGGTGCTGTTGCCCTTGATGGCAAGATACTGGGAGAAGTCAAAGCCCTCGGTGAAGACCTTGAGGAAGGAGCCGTTTGCAAAATCCTTGAAAGCGGTGAAGGGGTTCATGCTGACACTGTCGAAGAAGCCGTTGTAGAACTCGGGAATGGTAAAGCCGAGTGCAAAATATGCTACCGCACCTGCAAGGATGCTGATAAGAATGGCACCTTTGACGTTCTTTTTGGAGAGGATGGCGATGCAGATGACGGTTGCAACGGTGACGAGCATGGGCATGATGCTTGCCCAGGTAGCACTGCCGAGGAGGTTAAAGGAAGCAAGAGTAACACCGGTGGAAGGATCCTTTGCGACGATGCCTGCATCCTGGAAGCCGAGGAAGGCGATGAACAGGCCGATACCTGCGGGGATCGCCATCTTGACGGCAGCGGGGATAGCATCGAAGATGAGCTTACGAAGACCGGTAGCAGTCAAAAGTACGAAGATCAGACCGTCTGCAAGGACGAACAGAAGTGCGTTGGAGTAGGTAAAGCCGAGTCCAAAGCAAATGGTGTAGACGAAAAATGCGTTCAGACCCATACCGGAAGCCTGTGCAAGAGGCAGGTTTGCCATGAGGCCTATGAGAAGGGTGCCGATAACTGCACTGATGGCCGTTGCAATGTAGATCGCATTGTAGGACACACCGGGCAGTGTCGCGAACATTCCGGGGTTTACCATGAGGATGTAGGCCATTGCCATAAAGGTGGTAATGCCTGCTACTACCTCGGTGCGGACGTTGGTTCCACGCTGAGAAAGCTTGAACATTTTCTCCATTTTCTTGCTCCTTTTTCTTTCTTATTCTGTTTTTCAAAAGCAAAAAAAGCTCTTCTGCAATTTTAAAAACGCCAAGAGCTTTTCTTTACGGTTTTGACTTTAGCACACATTTATTTGCTCTGTCAACGCCCTTTGAGCAAGTTTGTATAAGTGCATAAAAAGTCATTTTTCGATGAAAATTTTTTGTGATTTTTAAGCAGTGAAATCCGGAGCAGCTTCGTTAAATTCCATAATTTTTCGTTAAAAAATCAGCGTTTTTTGAGCTGCCGTACTGCATATTGGACAAACTTTCTCACCGCAGGTGATGCGTGTTCGAGGGAGTGCAGAGCTATCCCGAGGGTTATCGACTGTGCCGGTGAGACCGGCACCTTGGCAACATCGAAGTTCCAGCCCTCCAAAATCAGCGAGTTCGTTATGCTCACGCCCATGCCCTCGGCTATCATGGCGTATGCCGAAAAGCTCTCGATCGTCGAAAACTCGATATGCGGCTCAATGCCGTATTTTCCGAGCGTCTCCATAACGTCGTCGTCCTTGCCCATGGCAGGCATTATGAAATTCTCGTAGCGGCAACGCTCCAAGGGGTAGGCATCCGCATCGGCGTATATATGATCCTTGGGAAGCACCGCCACCATCGGATCCTCCGCAAGAGGTATCCAGCGGTATTCCGACTCAATATCATCGCCGCCGCTGAGGAAGGCAACGTCTGCCCTGCCCTCAAGCAACCAGCTTTTGACCTCCTGTCGAACGCCCTCAAGCAGGGTTATTCTTATGTTGGGGAAGTCCCTCGAAAAGCTTGCAAGCACCTTCGGAAGCCAATGCGTTGCTATTGATGAGTATGCCGCAATGGTGAATGAGCCGATGTCAAGTCCCTTGACCTCCGCAGCAAGCTGATATATCCTCCGCTCCTGACGGAGATATGCACTGACGGCAGGCAGTATGGTCTCGCCCTCCGGCGTTAGCGATACGCCCTTTTTGCTACGCTGAAGCAGCGGAAAGCCGAGCTCCTCCTCAAACGCCGTCACAAGCTGACTGACACCGGACGGTGTGTAATTAAGTGCCTCCGCAGCTTTGGACAGGCTCCCGTGTTCGACCGCCGCCATAAACGCCTTACATCTTGCACTCTCCATTTTGTGCCCTCCTGTTTTAAGTTTTGCTTAATATGGTTTTGAATTTCTCAAGCTTTACTTTATACTAACACGGGTGTATAGTGAAGTCAATCCGGAGAACAACAAAAAAATCACAAAATCAATTTAAAATATTTCAGGAGGTAAACACCATGAAAAAGATCTCTACTAATGCTCTTGCAGTTATCGCTATCATTTCCATTCTCTGTGTCGTTGCCTTTACTTTCCTGTGGGCAACCATGACAGGGACACTCTCCACAGTATTCGCCGTTGCGGTGATCATTGCCGCTGCAAGCTTTATCATTTCGCTCAACGGCTGTGTTCATTTTGCAAAATAAATCTTTCCATACTCTCTCCATAAACAAGAGGCCACGGTCATTTGACCGTGGCCTCAGCTTGTAAAAAAGTCCTCTTGGCCCTCCCTTCGGGATGAGCTGTCAACGAAGCTGACTGATAGGGCTTTTCTCCCGGGGCTTTGTACTCCGTGTCTGTTTTAAGTTTTACTTAAATCCCTTTTGAATTTCTCAAGCTTTACTTTATAAATATAGTGTGTTATATTATAGACAATCCGGATAACAAATGAAAATCAACCAAAAACTTAATTCAAATTTAAAATATTTCAGGAGGTAAACATCATGAAAAAGCTGTCTAACAATGTTCTCGCCGTTATCGCTGTCATTTCCATTCTCTGTGTCGTTGCCTTTACTTTCCTGTGGGCAACCATGACCGGAACCGTAGCTACCGTATTTGCCGCCGCTGTTTTAGTTGCAGCAACGAGCTTCATTCTCTCCCTTAACGGCTGTGTACATTTTGCGTAACTTCGATACTTTCCAATCTCTTTTTCCATACTCTCTCTTCAAACAAGCGGTACAGCTAAAACTGTACCGCTTGTTTTATATATCTTGTAAATTGCCGCTTGTCATGGTAAAAT
The DNA here is from genome assembly GCA_964446815.1 of uncultured Oscillospiraceae bacterium. Lineage (GTDB taxonomy): Bacteria > Bacillota > Clostridia > Oscillospirales > Oscillospiraceae > F23-B02. The sequence continues at coordinate 14,179 of CAYUQN010000017.1, forward strand.
CGAGGAAATAACCCGAAAGGATGATCTCATGTCAAAGATAAACGGTGAGTCAAAGCTCAGCTTCCTCGAAGCTTCAAGTATAATCGTAGGTCACGGTGTCGGTGCAGGAATACTTTCCGTACCCTACCTTGCCTCTCACAACAGTATTGTCGATGTTATATGGATCCTGCTTTTTGCGTATGCGGTTGCTCTCGTGCTGCATCTCATCATCGCAGAGCTCAGCTACAACAATAACGGTGCTCAATTCGTCTCCTGCTTTAACGCAGAGCTTTTTGACGGTAAGATCAAAACTATTCTGACATGGGGAGCGTTTATTCTCCTCGGTATTTCCGTTATAGTCAATGTCAGTGCCTTCCTCACCGGTGCCGCTGCTGTATTCTCATCGTGGTTCGGTATGCCCGATTGGGCAGGTATGCTCCTGTTTTACTTTTTGGGTGCAGGTGTTGTATTCGTCGGTATGAAGCTTGTCGGCATCTGCGAAAAATTTGCCGTCGTTGCAATGGTAGCTGTCGTCGGCGTTATATTCGTCGCAACGCTTATCCGCGGTACGGAGCCGCTGCCTACCGACCGGCAGGGTCTTAACAACGCTCTTGCCCTGTTCGGTATGATCAGCTTTTCGCTGTCTGCCGTAATGAGTACCCCTCAGGTGGTCAAGGGCCTGTGCGGCGACGTTAAACGTATCAGGGCTGCTATTGCACTGGGTCTTGCGGTCAATGCAACGCTCATCTTCGTGATAACCCTCACAACGCTTCTGGGTGCAGGTAAGAACATCACCGAGGACGGTGCCCTTGTCGACCTTGCACGTCAGCTTGGCGGTTGGGTGAGCATCGTCGGCTACGTCTTTACCCTCCTTGCCCTTGCGACCTCGTTCTGGGCAAACACTCTCAACCTTCGTGATATCGTCGGTGAGCAGACCGGTTGGAGCAAAAATCTCTCTTGGCTTTGTGCCTCACTCCCCTGCCTGATCCTTGCCCTGTTCGGTCTGGACAGCTTTGTCGGCTTCACTCGCTTTGCAAGCATCATTCAGGTCGTCACCGGTATCGGCATCATCGTTGCCTATAACTACTCACGTCGCAGAGTCGGGTCATCGGCACTGTGCGGTGTATTCGGTAAACTCCCGTTCCAGATCGCAGTCGTTGCATTTACTCTGCTTGCAAGCGTCGGTGCGGTACTGAAGGTCGGCTGATATGAAGGCGGCTATCATCACCGCAGCGGTCGCGGTGCCTGTTTTGGTCTTTGCCGATCTATACCGCTTTGTGTTCTATCGCAGCAGGTCAAGGCTCAGCACAGCTCTGCTTGACGGCAAAACCCATGTGCCGGAATATTACCCCGTTCGTGACGGCAACAAGGCTCGTCTGAACACACTTGCGCACGATAGATTCACTATGCTCTCCGACCGTGGTGAGACGCTTTGCGGCTTCTTATTCCCGTGTGAGGGCTCACGGCATGAGCGGATCGCATTTATCGTCCACGGCTATCACTCGGATCACGCCGAAACGGCAGGTATGCTTTTTGAGTACTATCACAGCCGTGGCTTTGACGTGTTTTGTCCCGACAACACCGCCACCGGCGAAAGCGGCGGTAAATTCTTCGGCTACGGTTTCTTTGAAAGTGCCGACTGCCTCAAGTGGCTCGAGCTGCTCTCTGGCAAATACCCTAAGGCAAAGCTCGTGCTGCACGGCTTTTCCTTAGGCGGTGCAAGCGTTTTGATGGCATCGGACCGTGTGCCGGACTGTGTTTCGTTCATCGTCGACGACAGCGGATTTATCAAGGCATCACGCATTTTGCGAAAGCAGCTCGGTATTCTTTACAGCCCCATGAGGCTTTTAAATCGACTTGTGGCAGGCTACGATGTCGAGGATGCGGATGTCACGGAGCACGTTAAAAACGCCAAGGTGCCCGTTTTGGTCGTCCACGGTGAGGATGATCCGACTGTGCCGGTCTCCATGGGGCGTGAGATATACGAGCTTCTTCCCGTGCCTAAGGACGCACTCTTTTCAAAGGGCGTTCGGCATATTGAAACAAGCTGGCTTGCCATGCCCGAATACGCCGAAAAGCTCGATATGTTTATTGAAAGGTATTTGAATAATAATAAGAAAACGGCACAGCAATAGCTGTGCCGTTTTATTATTTGTGCATTTACGCCATAAGCGTTATCAGAAAGATGGTGAGACCTAAGCCGCAGCCGAAGCAAGCACCGATGAGCAGCGAGGCTTTGAGAGCTCCCCAAATATACGCTCTACGCAGCTCCTTGGGCATCTCATCCGCCTGTGCCTCCCACGGTCTATCGGGCTTTTGGGGCTCCTCACGTTGGGGCTCCTTCCTGTCCATATAACCGGGGCTGAAGCTCATGAGATTCGGCTTCTCGACGGCACTCATATCGAATATTGTCCTGCCGTCGTCATCATCATAGGTTTTCTTACGCCTTGCCATTGCTTACTTGTCGTAAAGGTGGCAGACCACGAAGTGGCCGGGCTCGACCTCTCGCTGAACCGGTGCCTCCTCCTTACAACGCTGGGTGCAATTGGGGCAACGGGTATGGAACTTACAGCCTGAGGGCGGATTCGCAGGAGAAGGAATGGAACCCTCGAGAACGATCCTGTTCATCTTGACCGTGGGGTCGGGGATGGGGATCGCAGAGAACAGAGCATTGGTGTAGGGATGCAGAGGATTGCGGAAGATATCGTCCGTTGCACCGTACTCGACAAGGCTGCCGAGGTACATAACACCAACAGTGTCGGAAATATGCTCAACGACGGAAAGGTCGTGGGAGATGAACAGGTAAGTGAGCTTGTACTTATCCTGAAGATCCTTGAGCAGGTTTATGATCTGTGCCTGGATGGAAACGTCCAGTGCGGAAACAGGCTCATCGCAAACTACGAACTCGGGGTTGAGTGCAAGTGCTCTTGCTATGCAGATACGCTGACGCTGACCGCCGGAGAACTCATGCGGATACCTGTCCTTATGGAAGGGCTGGAGGCCGCAGTTATCCATGACCTGATCGATATAATCGTCAAACTCATTCGGAGGAACGAGCTTATGCTCTCTGACAGCCTCACCGATAATCTCACCTACGGGGAGACGGGGAGACAGGGAGGAGAAGGGGTCCTGGAAGATGATCTGCATCTTGGTACGCAGGTCACGCATTTCCTTTGCATTGAGATCATAGACCTCCTGACCGTTAAACAGCACCTGACCGCCGGTCTTCTCACCGGAAAGGCGGAGAATGGTACGTCCGGTAGTAGTCTTACCGCAGCCGGATTCACCGACGAGGCCCATGGTGGTACCTCTCTTGAGGTTAAAGGTAACGCCGTCAACTGCCTTGACATGGCCGGTAACGGAGCCGAAAAGTCCGCCCTTTATGGGGAAGTACTTTTTCAGAGCGTTGACCATGAGAATGTACTGCGGATCGTACTCAACAGGGGTGAACTCGTTGGTTATTATCTCTTTGGACATTATCATTCACCATCCTTTTTGTCATAGTAGCGGTAGCAGGAGACATAGTGAGTATCGCTGAGCTTAATATAGTCGGGGTACTCACCGTCACAGCGATCGATGCACTTCTCACAGCGATCCTTGAAGTAGCAGTAGTTGGGCATATTGATCGGGTTGGGGACCTTGCCGGGGATGGAGTAGAGCTTGTCTACCTTCTTGCCGACACTGGGCTTGGATGCCATAAGTCCGATGGTATAGGGGTGTGCAGGATTTGCGAATATCTCCTGTGCAGTGCCCTTTTCGATGACTCGACCTGCGTACATGACAACAACGTAATCCGCCATTTCGGCTATAACGCCGAGGTCGTGGGTGATTATCATGATGGAGGAATTGATCTTATCCTTCAAATGACGCAGGAGGTCGAGGATCTGAGCCTGAATGGTAACGTCAAGTGCGGTGGTGGGCTCGTCTGCGATTATGAGCTTGGGGTTGCAGGCAAGTGCCATTGCTATCATAACACGCTGACGCATACCGCCGGAAAGCTCGTGGGGGAACATTTTGTAAACACCCTCACTGTTTGCGATACCGACCATCTCAAGCAGCTCAATGGTTCTTGCCTTGATATCGGCTTCGCTCTTACCTGCACCGTCGTGCAGCTCGATGACCTCGTTTATCTGATCACCGATACGGAAAACGGGGTTGAGGCTCGTCATAGGCTCCTGGAATATCATGGAGATGTAGTTGCCTCTGAGCTTCTGCATAGCCGTGATGGGGGTCTTGGCGATATCGTATACCTTATCGCCGGTGTCGAAACGAATCTCGCCTTCGACGATCTGACCCTGGGGACGCTGCAAAAGCTGCATAATGGAAAGGCTTGTAACGCTCTTTCCGCAGCCGGACTCACCGACGACGCCGACGGTCTTGCCCTTGGGTACCTCGAAGTCGATACCGTCAACTGCTTTGACGGTGCCGACATCGGAGAAGAAGTAGGTGTGCAGATTCTCTATCTCGAGAACGTTGCCACTGTCCTTCATCTGAGTCATATACTCTTCTTCGGGTACGTTTTTGCGCTTATATTTCTTTTCGAGTTCCTTGGTTATTTTACGGTTTTCTCTCGAGATCCTTCTGGATTCCTTGGCGGAGAGATAACCTACGGGTTTTTTCTTAGCCATCGATTCTCTCCTCCTTATCTCTTCATCTTCGGGTCGAATGCGTCACGCAGACCGTCACCGACGAGGTTGAACGCAAGGACCGTCAGCAGCAGACATATGCCTGCCGGTATCCAAATAAACCAATAATGGGTAAGAACAAAGGTATCGTTAACGTCATTGATGATGTTGCCCCAGGATGCGAAGGGGAACTTGACACCGAGTCCGAGGAAGCTCAGGGTCGCCTCGGTGATGATGGTGCTGCCAAGGCTCATGGTGCAGGAGACTATGAGCTGAGGAATGACGTTGGGGATAAGATGACGGAAGATTCTGCGAGATACTCTGACACCGCAAGCCTCGGTAGCGGTCATGAACTCCTGCTCGCGGAGGGAGAGGATCTGACCTCTGACCAGACGGGCTATACCTGCCCAGCTCAGAACGCCGAGGATAAGCATCAGGTAGACCATTCGAGTCGTCGGATCGACTCGTAGTGAATCCATCATCGCACCCAAAATAATTATGATAGGCATTGACGGTATGCAGTAGAACACGTCGACGATACGCATGATAACGCTGTCGATCCAGCCTCCGAAGTAGCCGGAGATACCGCCGAGGATAACACCGATAACGGTGGAGATTATAACAACGATGAAGCCGATAACGAGGGATACTCTGCCGCCGTACATAAGACGGGTGAGCATATCCATACCGTTACGGTCGGTGCCGAGCCAATGCTCGGAGTCGGGCTCGCCATAGGTATAGATCTTGGTGGTCTGGGTATCCTGACGGACATCCCAAACGGTGTGCAGAGCGTCATACTCGAGAACGTAGACGGACTCGGTGCCGTCCTCCTCGATGTAGGTGAATTCAAATGCATCCTCACCGAGCTTACCGTCGACTGCGCCGACAAGAGCGTCCTTGAAGTCCTTGGTTATTACGAAGTCGGACATGATGGAGCGGACTATGAAGCGATCGACATATGCGATCTGAGTCTCGCCGTCATAAATGTAACCGTCCTCATCGATGATATAGTCCTTGCCCTCTGCGGTGAAAGCAAGGGTATCCAAAGCTTCTTCACCCTCGTTGGGTTCGGCTGCCGCTTCACCCTCGGCCTCAGCGGTCTCGGCTGCGTATGCCTTGAGGGCACTGTAGGTGAAATCGTAGGAGAAGGTCATGCTCTCGTCAATGGGATTGACAAGGTCAATGTAGCATATACCTATATTTTCGCTGCCTTTCCAAACGCTGTAGAAGTCAACGCCTTCTTTGACGATGTTATAGGTGGTGCCGCGGTATTCATAGCTGTCTCTGCCTTGACCGATAGCAAGAGCGGCGTAGGACTGAACGGCACCGGTAAACTCGTCGCTGTTAGCCGCATAGACGTAGCTTGAGTTCTCGGTGAGACCTGCAACATCCTTGACCTGACCGACGACGTGGTAGAAGATATCGTCCTGATCGTAAGGAGAGACAAGACCTCCGATGAAGGAGAATATGAACATGAAAAGGAGGAAGCTCAGTCCGGTAACTGCAAGGCCGTTTCTGATGAAACGCTTGAATACCATTCTGGACGGTGAGAGGACTTTAACACGGCGATCGTCGTTAAGAGAATAATTTTCGCTCTCATCCTGATCGGGAGCGGCGGTATTCACCTGAGACTCCGTATTCTGATCCATTTTATCATTTTTACTCATGAAAGTCCCTCCTTTCTTAAGCTATACGCACTCTCGGGTCGACAACTGCGTACAGGATATCCGCTATGAAGTTGCCGATCAGCGTGAGTAGTGCGGTAAAGACGAGGAAGAACATACTGAACGGGATATCGCCGGCGACCATTGCATAGTATGATGCATAGCCGATACCGGGGATGGAGAACAGGGTCTCGGTGATAAGTGCACCGGAGAACAGACCGGGCAGAGAACCGCCGAGGATGGTGACGAGGGGAATAAGGGTATTTCTGAAAGCGTGATGGTAAATGACCTTGTTCTCGGACAGGCCCTTTGCGCGAGCGGTCCTGATATAGTCGGCATTCAAAACCTCGAGCATATTCGTTCTGGTATACCTCATAAGAGAGCCGACACTCAGAACGACGAGGGTAACGATCGGCATTACAAGGTGCTCCGCATAGTCAAGAAGCTGACCCCACGAGCTTAGCTGATCGTGCATCTTACCGGTCAAGCCGAACAGGTCGAACCAACCGAGCCTGACGGAGAACAGCAGCTTCATTAGCGAAGCAAAGAAGAAGGTCGGCAGTGATATACCTGCCAATGCAAGGACTGAGATCGTATAGTCGGTCTTGCTGTACTGCTTGGTAGCTGCGATAACGCCGAGGGGGATGGCTATGATGATCTCGAAGAACATCGCTATCGCACCCATGATAAAGCTTACCCAAACCGTATCATTGAACTTTTCGAGAACGGGAACGGTGTAGTGCCAGCTTTCACCGAAGTTGCCGCTGAAGCAGTCTTTTATCCACCCGAAGAAGCCTTCGATTATGCTTCCGTTCATATTATACATTTCATTTAATTGGTCTAACCATTCTTGGTAACTTTTAGCGCCGGGCTGCTGAGATTTCGCACGAGCGACCGTCTCCACGTATGACGCGGGAAGGCTTCTCATGAGGGCGTATATTATAAACGCCACGAGAAAGAGGACGAGTATCGTGATAAGTATCCTCTTTACTATGTATTTCCACACGGGTCTTTCCTCCGATCTGTATATACGACGTGCTGTGCTGCACATCAGACAGGTGTCCGCAAAGCGGCAGATACCTCTCCGATTTGCAGCACGGTGCCCTGAGCCCTCATTTCGAGGGCTCAGGGCAACTCATCTTGCCAAAAAGCCTCATAGGGTCTTTTGCAAGCTGAGGATCCGCCGAGCATTTTGTGTCATTCAAAATGACGCTGTGCCGGCAGCACGGTTTTCGTACTGCACAGTGCAAGTCTCGACGGTCTCCATTGACCTGAGGCTCTTTTGAGCCTCAGGTCAACTTTTAAGTAGTTGCTAAGGTAGTATTAAGCTTAAAGCACTATCACTTGAGCTCGATATTCTCGATCTCGCTGAGCCATCCGTAGAACGGGGTGATGTCGGGAGTTACGGTGTCGCTGTTGACACGCTCGGAGCTCCAAACAACGCAGTTCTTACGCTGGTACATGGGGATCTCAACTGCCCACTCCATGATAATGTCAAGGCACTCCTTGTACATACCCTTACGGAAGGTCTGATCCGCACTGGTACGAGCCTCGAGGATGAGGCTGTCGAGCTCGGCGTCAGCGATCTTGTAGTGGTTGGAGCCGGTGGCATTGGAGGAGTGGTATACCTGGTACATATCGGGGTCAACGGTTGCGCCCCAAGCAGCTGCCCACATATCGGCCTGGCCTGCATCGAGCATATCCCACAGCTCGGAGCTGTTGGTCATATCGGTTACGATGAAGTTGATGCCGATCTCAGCAAAGGTCTCCTTGGAAAGGGTGAGGGACATGAATGCGGGGTGGTCGCCGGAACCGTCAGCAGGGATCAGGCACTCGTACTCGAGCTCTGCACCTGCGGGTGCTGCAACGACCTTGCCGTCCTCGACGGTGTAGCCTGCTGCCTCGAAGAAGCCGAGAGCTGCGACCTTAGCAGCCTCGTAACGCTCTTCGGTGGTCATGTCGCTGGTGTAGATGGGATCGCCGTTAACGTCGGTGGAGAATGCTACAGCATAGCCTGCATCGGTTGCCTGAGGAGCAGCCCAAGAGGTGCTGGAGATGGGGTAGTTGATGACGGATGCCATCTCGCCGTAGTAGGAGTCGACGGAGATGTCACGGTATACGCCGATGATGGTTGCGATTGCCTTACGCAGATTCTTGGAAGCATCGGAGCTCTTGTCGTTGCCGACCTTGACGTTATCGGCGCAGATACCAACGTAGCCGTAGCCGAGGTTGTCAACGAGGGAAGTGGTGATCTTGTCGCCGGTGAGCTCGCCGTTGGAGTTGGTCTCCTTGATGGCCTTCATAACGTCTGCATTGATGGTAGGATCGGTGAGGTCGATGGTGCCGGTGGTAACGCCGTTGAGCTTATCGCCCTCGGAGGTGCACTGCAGGAAGTTGACGTACTTGATCTTGGGGGTGCCGAGGAAGTAGCTGTCGTTACGCTCGAACTTAACAACGCCGTCCTCGAAGGAGATGAACTTGTAGGGGCCTGCGCCCATGGGAGTGGTGGTCTTTGCGCGAACAGTGGAAAGGTCGCCCTTATCGAAACCGAACTGGTTATTCTCGTAGTCGTACTTGGAAGCGTCGCCGTAGTAGTGCATAGGAGCAACGGAAACTGCGAGCTGGTAGATAGCAACAGCGTCGAAGTAATCCATAACGACGGTCATGCTGTAGTCGCCGGTCTTCTGGATGCCGGTGATGCTGTCTGCGGAGTCGCCGGTCTTAACGCCGACGGTTGCATATGCGTAAACTTCTGCGTCCATCATGTCAGCGAGAGCGTCGGAAAGGCCGACCTCTGCTTCCATTGCGGAGAAGTTCCAGCCATAGGTGTTGCCGATCTCGAGTGCGAAATCTTCAACAGTTGCTGCGGTGCCGCTGAAGCCCCAGTTTGCGGAAGCACCGGCTACGTCGCCTTCTGCGTTGTAGCCGCCTTCGACGCAGTAGTCAACGATGCCCTGTGCAAAGGGAACGACTGCATTGTCGAATGCATCCCAGAACTTGGTCTGCTGCTCTTCGGTCCAGAGGCTGAAGTCAGCATTGTCACGGCCTGCTGCTCCGATGAGGGAGGACAGGGTGGAGATACCTGCACGGTATGCTTCCATGCCCTGGATGGGCTGTGCGTACAGAGTGCTTGCACCGTCATAGGTGGGGTCGCAGAGTACGTACATAGAGAAGATGACGTCATCGATGGTGAGCTTCTCACCGTCGGAGAAGGTGACGTCGTCACGGATGGTGATGTTGTAGTTAACAGTGCCATCCTCGTTCTGAACGACTTCGCAGTTGCCCAGGCCGTAGTAGGTGTAATCGGTGCCATTGTAGCTGTGGGTCTCGCCCTCAATGCCGTTCATGATGACAGCACCGGTACGATCGGAGTTCAGCAGGCTGATCTGAGTCATTGCGTAAACGTCCTGGTCGTAAGCGGTCTCACTGAAGAACGGTGAGAACTTCTCGTTGAACTGGTTGTAACCTACAACGAGAGGGGTGGTTTCATTCTTGTTCTTTGCGTCGCTGCCGCCGCCGGTGCAGCCTGCGAACAGGCAGAGGCACATGAGCATAGCGAGAACCAGAGCAAGAATACGACTTGTTTTCTTCATAAGAATCCTCCTTATAAAAATTGCTTTCTTTTAAAAACGGAGACCTCTCCGGGTAAACAAATTTATTGCTCCGCCTTCTTCCAGCGGATCGACTGTACTTGCTTTCTCAGGTACAGCACCGAAAGTGCCGTTGCCGCCGAGATAAGTGCAAGCACTATCGCCAAGAGGGGGCTTCCCTCTACCGTCAGGGCACAGACTGTGGCTCCGAGAGTTTCAAGTGCCGCCGCTATCGCAAGCACCGTCAGTCTCACCCCGTAGGATTTAACGCCTTTATTATATCTGTACTCCCTCAAGCCTTCCTTTTCGGGGACAAGCTTCGTTGCGGATGATATGAGCAGTGCCGCTGCGATTATCTCCGCTATCCACGGGATTATGAGATACCAACCGTTTGCCGTCGGATTTCCGATAACGAAGCCGGGTAGCAGCACGAGCACCGCAAGTGCCGCCGTTGCGATCTTGAGCAGCTTGCAATAAGCATTAAGCCCGATCCCCTGCGAATGATATCTCGCACCCTCGTATATGTACTCACCGTTCAGGTCAACTCGGAAGTCATTTAAATGTTCTCTGCGTCCCTTGCGTTTCTTTTCGCTTTTTGCCATTTACTCTATACCGCCGAGATCCGCATTGGAGAGCCATTCATGTGCCGCCTCACACACCGTCTTGAGGCAAACCTCGTCAAACGGGCTGTCAAGCTCCGCGGCTTTTAAAAGCTCCGTAAAGGTCATGCTGCCGCCCAATTCACTGTACGCCATATAGTGCTTCCATGCATCGGGCAGATCCTTCATTATCATTGCCCAGAACTCAAGTGCAACGGTCTGTGCAAGGCAATAATCTATATAGTAGAAGGGACTGGAGTAAATGTGGTGCTGTCTCTGCCAGCCCTCACCTTCACTGTAAAACGGAATGTCACCGTCAAGCTTCATCCAAGGCATATAAATGCCCAAAAGCTCCTTCCATGCATCGTGACGCTCACGGGGGCTAAGCTCCGGCTTTTCGTATACGATGTGCTGGAAGTGATCGACCATGGTGCCGTAGGGTATAAAGGTCACGGCACCGGCAAGGTGACTGTACAGGAACTTGCGTGTATCCTCACCGAAGAAGCCCTCCGCCCAAGGCCATGCGAAAAATTCCATCGACATGGAATGAACCTCACACGCCTCTAAGGACGGCCATACGTTTCCGAGAGGAACTCTGCGGCGGTTGAGCCAGGATGCAAATGCATGGCCCGCTTCGTGGGTCACGGTCTCAACATCGTCTCTCGTTCCGTTGAAATTTGCAAATA
>CAYUQN010000018.1:0-25153 GCA_964446815.1 uncultured Oscillospiraceae bacterium
TGATATAAATATTCTTATACATATCAAATGAAGTGAGGGCGTATTATGGCGAGTTCGACAAAAGAAGCCTTGGGCAATGCGTTGAAGAAAACCTTGACATACAAATCTATAGATAAGATAACCGTCAAGGAGCTTGTTGACGAATGCGGTGTCAACAGGCAGACCTTCTATTACCACTTTGAAGACGTATACGATCTCATGGAGTGGGTATTTGAGGAGGATGCAAACCGCGTTCTTCCCGGGGAGATATATTACGAGGAATGGCGTGAGCATGTTATCATGTTCTTCCGCTATCTCTATGAGAATAAGAGCTTTGTTCTGAATATTTTCAATTCCCAGAACCGCTCATATCTGCTTCGCTATTTCAAACGCCGTCTGCACTATTGCGTACACGGCTTTGCTATAATCGTTGCAGAGGGCAAGAATATCGAGTGGTCGGATATGGAGTTTGTCTGTGAGCTTTATGTTCAGATGGTAGTCGGACTCATATCCCAGTGGCTTGATAATAACATGGAGCTGCCTCCCGAGATCGCAGTCGATAAGCTGCTTACGGTAATGGACGGCAGTGTGGAATACATCCTCTCAAGATTCGCAAAGGAATGAAGATCAAGCCTCCCGAGAGCATCGGGGGGCTTTCTGTACAGGAGTCGAAATGAAAAGCGATAAAACAAATGTGATGCGTATCCTCGATAAGAATAAGATCGCATATACTCCACATGAATACCCTCACGGCAATGAGGCGGTGGACGGAGTAACGGTCGCAGCCTTGTGCGGCTTTGATCCCGATGCTGTGTTCAAAACTCTTGTTGCAAGGGGTGCAAGCAAGAGGATATATGTATTTGTTATCCCCGTAAATACCGAGCTTGACCTCAAAAAGGCAGCAAAAGCGGCAGGGGAGAAGTCCGTTTTAATGCTCCATGTGAATGAGCTTTTTGCGATGACCGGATATGTAAGAGGCGGATGCTCACCGGTGGGAATGAAAAAGCGTTATCCGACGTTTATAAACATAAGTGCGGCGGATATGGATAATATATATGTCAGTGCGGGGAAGATAGGCTCACAGGTGGAGCTTTCCCCCAACGACCTTGCAACACTGTGTACGGCAGAGTTTGCCGATTTGGTGAAAGACTGATGAATGACAGTATAATTATTAAAGGTGCAAGAACAAATAACCTTAAAAATATAGATATAAGCATACCGAGGGATAAGCTCGTTGTAATGACGGGACTGTCCGGTAGCGGTAAATCAAGCCTTGCCTTTGATACGATATATGCAGAGGGACAGAGACGCTATGTTGAAAGCCTTTCATCGTATGCAAGGCAATTCTTAGGACAGATGGATAAGCCCGATCTTGACTATATCCAAGGCCTCTCACCGGCTATATCAATAGATCAAAAGACAAGCTCCAGAAACCCGAGATCGACAGTCGGCACCGTGACCGAGGTATACGACTATATGCGACTGCTTTGGGCAAGGATCGGCGTTCCGCATTGTCCCAAATGCGGCAAGGAGATCCGCCGGCAGACGATAGACCAGATAATGGACAGGCTGATGCAGTACCCCGAGGGCACTAAGCTCCAGATACTTGCACCCGTTGTTCGCTCCAGAAAGGGTGAGCACGTTAAGCTCCTTGAGGACGCAAGGAGATCCGGCTATGTAAGAGCAAGGATAGACGGAAACCTGTATGAGCTCTCGGAGACCGTAGAGCTTGACAAGAATAAAAAGCACAGCATAGATATTATTGTGGACAGAGTCGTTGTCAAAAAAGAGGCTGTTCGCAGAATAACCGATTCCGTTGAAACCGCATCCGAGCTTGCAAACGGACTCGTTCTCATTAATGTGATAGGTGAGGACAAGGAGCTTATGTTTTCCCAGAACTATGCCTGTGACGACTGCGGCATTTCGATAGAGGAAATGACACCGAGACTCTTTTCTTTCAATACGCCATACGGAGCCTGTCCGGAGTGTGACGGCCTCGGTATGCAAATGCTCATAGACCCCGAGCTCATAATCCCCGATGACACGCTCAGTATCTCCGAAGGCGGTATCAAAGCCTCCGGATGGAGCAGTGCGAATAAGGATACCATATCCGGAATGTACTATCATGCACTTGCTCAAAAGTACGGCTTTTCGCTAAATACCCCCATAAGAGACTTGCCGGATGGCATAAGGGATATTATTCTGTACGGTACCAAGGGTGAGACGCTGAAGCTCAGCTATGACAGGGAGAACAGAAGCGGCTCATTTTCCGGAACATATCAAAGACCCTTTGAGGGACTTTGCAATAATCTTGAGCGTCGTTATCATGATACTCAAAGTCAGGCTATGAAGTCCGATATCGAGGAGTGTATGTCGGAGGTGCTTTGCCCCGTATGTAAGGGAAAGAGACTGCGCAAGGAGGCACTTTCGGTAACGGTAGGAGGCAAGAGCATTGCCGCAGTCACCGATATGCCGGTTGACACGGCACTTGAATTTCTCGATTCCCTGGAGCTGACAGCAAAGGAAATGATAATCGCCGAACGCATTATCAAGGAGATCCGCCAAAGACTCGGCTTCCTCAAGAATGTGGGACTTGAATATCTCACCTTGTCAAGAGCCGCTGCCACCCTTTCCGGTGGTGAAAGTCAGCGTATTCGCCTTGCTACCCAGATAGGAGCCTCACTTGTCGGTGTCCTGTATATTCTCGATGAGCCGAGTATAGGACTGCACCAGCGGGATAATGACAAGCTCCTTGCGACCTTGAAGGAGCTCAGGGATTTGGGCAATTCGCTTATAGTCGTTGAGCATGACGAGGATACAATAAGAGCTGCGGATTACGTTGTTGATATAGGCCCTGCTGCAGGCGTTCACGGCGGCGAGGTGGTATGTGCCGGAAGCGTTGAGGATATATGTGCCTGCTCCCGCTCGATAACCGGTAAGTATTTGAGCGGAGAGCTAAGTATTCCCGTACCCGAAAAACGCCGCAAACCGGAAAAAGGCTATATAAATATAGTCGGTGCAAGGGAGAACAATCTTAAAAATATTGACGTATCGTTTCCGATAGGACTTGTTACCTGCGTTACCGGTGTATCCGGAAGCGGTAAATCCTCACTTGTCAATGAGATACTCTATAAAACCATAGCCCAGCAAAAGAACAGAGCAAATGTAAAGCCCGGTAAGTGCGATCACGTCGGCGGACTTGAGGGTATCGATAAGGTTATTGACATTGACCAAAGCCCCATAGGTCGCACACCGAGATCAAACCCTGCCACCTATACGGGACTTTTCAACGATATAAGAGAGCTTTTTGCGGCGACCGAGGATGCAAGGATCAGAGGCTATAACGCAGGAAGATTCTCATTCAACGTAAAGGGAGGAAGATGCGAAGCCTGCAAGGGTGACGGCTTGCAGCGTATCGAGATGCACTTTTTACCCGATGTTTACGTCCCCTGTGACGTATGTAACGGCAAGCGTTACAATAGGGAGACACTTGAAGTTCGTTATAAGGGGAAGAATATCTACGAGGTCTTGGATATGACCGTCGAGGAAGCAACGGAGTTTTTCGCAAATCTGCCCAAGCTCCGCTCAAAGCTTGACACGCTTATGGATGTCGGCCTCGGATATATCAAGCTCGGACAGTCGAGCACAACGCTCTCCGGCGGCGAAGCACAGAGAGTCAAGCTTGCAACGGAGCTTTCAAAACGCAGTACCGGAAGCACGGTGTATGTTCTCGATGAACCGACAACCGGACTTCACATGGCTGACGTTCACCGACTTATTCACATTATTGAGCGCCTTGCCGATGTCGGCAATACCGTCATAATAATCGAGCACAATCTTGACGTTATCAAGATAGCCGATCACATAATCGACCTTGGCCCCGAGGGTGGCGACAAAGGCGGAACGCTTGTTTTCTCGGGTACTCCCGAGGAATGTGCAGAATGTGCCGAGAGCTATACGGGACAGTTTTTGAAAAAGATGCTTTAACGGAGAATTGTATGGAAGAGCTGACCGAATTAAACGGAACTATAGATTCCGTCATATACAGGAACGACGAGAACGGCTATGCCGTTATTCGGGTATCGCTCGATAACGGTGAGACTACCACCGTTGTCGGCTGCTTTCCGTATGTTGCTCCCGGTGAGATGCTGACGGCAGAGGGAACATGGATGACCCACAGTCAGCACGGAAGACAGTTTAAGGCGGAGCATACCATGAGGCTGCTCCCCTCAAGTGCCGACGATATATATAAATACCTTGCTGGCGGTGTCGTAAAAGGCATAGGCCCTGCAACTGCCTCACTGATCGTCAATCGCTTCGGTGAAAAATCCCTCGATGTTCTTGAGCTCCACCCCGAAAAGCTTTCGGAGATCAAGGGTATCAGCAAAGCCAAAGCAAACGAAATGAGCAAGTCCTTTAAAAGACAGGCAGGGCTCAGAAGGCTTATGGAGTTCTTATGCGGATATCGCATACAGCCTGCTTATGCACTGAGACTGTATAAGTTTTACGGCAGTGATGCCATGGAGGTATTGCAGGAGAATCCGTATATACTTGCCTCGGCACATATCGGTGCGGCCTTTTCCGATGCGGACACCCTTGCAATCGAGTTGGGTGTTGAGCATGACAGTTTAAACAGAGCGGCGGCGGCGGTATCCTTTGAGCTTCGCCATAATCTCAATAACGGTCACTGCTTCATACCCAGGGAAAAGCTTGAGCTTGCGACCTCTCAGCTCATCGGAGTGGAGCCTGAACGCATAAGCGACGGTATAGATCTGCTCATAGAAAACGGCGAGATCGTGTGTGACACGGTGGCAGGGCTCAATGCCTGCTATCTTACGGAGCTTTACAGAGCCGAGACCTATACCGCTCAACGCATAAAGAAAATGGCGAAAAAGAAGCGAGCGGACAGTCACGAGCTGTCGAGCTTTATTGAGCGACTTGAGCGTGAGAACGGTATATCCTATGCACCGCTTCAAAAAAGCACGATATCACTTGCAATGAGAAGCGATATCATGGTGCTCACAGGCGGCCCCGGTACCGGTAAGACTACAATAGTCAAGGCTATAATCCAACTCTTTGAGCACTATGACATATCGGTGTGCCTTGCCGCACCTACGGGCAGAGCGGCAAAGCGTATGACGGAGCTCACCGGCAGAGAGGCTCAGACCGTTCACCGCCTACTCGGAGCAAAAATGTCCGAAAACGGTGAGGATCTGATATTTACAAGAGATGAAGACGATCCGTTGAAAACCGATGTTGTTATCCTCGACGAGTGCTCAATGGTTGACATAACACTTATGGAGGCACTGCTCAAGGCGATGCCCGATGAATGCAGGCTTATCCTTGTGGGCGATGCCGATCAGCTACCCTCGGTGGGTGCCGGTAATGTTTTTGCCGATATAATCAAAAGCGAAATAGTGCCTACAGTTCGCTTAACGGAGATATTCCGCCAGAAGGCGGAGAGCCGTATAGTCAGAAATGCACATATGATAAACAGGGGAGAACATCCGGATTTTGAAGCCAATACAGGTGACTTCTTCCGACTTAAAAGATTACAAAGCCGTCAATGCCTTGATACCGTGCTTGAGCTTTGCTCGAGACGTTTACCCGAAAACATGGGCATACCCTCAAATAAAATACAGGTGCTTTCGCCTACGAGACGGGGAGAAACCGGTACCGTCAATCTGAACAAGGCCTTGCAGGCGGTGCTCAATCCTCCGTCAAAGGACAAAAAAGAAAAGCCCTTTGGGGATGTCGTGTTCCGTGAGGGCGACCGTATAATGCAGATAAGAAACAATTATGATATAGCGTGGAAGACCGAGAAGGGTATGTTCGGCAGCGGAATATTCAACGGTGACCTCGGTGAGATCAAAGCCATAGACCTCATGAGCGAGACTATGGAGCTTGTGTTTGACGATAAGCTTGTCATCTACGGCTTTGATATGCTGGGAGAGCTCGAACACTCTTGGGCAATGACGGTACATAAATCACAGGGCAGTGAATACGGAGCCGTTATCCTTGTTCTAAGCCAGAGCTCAAAAATGCTCCTTACGAGGGGAGTTCTTTATACCGCTGTCACAAGAGCCAAATCGCTGCTTATTATGGTGGGTGACGATGCAGCCGCTCACTATATGATCGATAACAATAAACAGTCGAGACGCTACAGTGCATTGAGGATAAGACTTGCAAATGAAGCTGTTTGACAGTATATATAATTTCATAGGCGATCT
This sequence comes from uncultured Oscillospiraceae bacterium, assembly GCA_964446815.1. Lineage (GTDB taxonomy): Bacteria > Bacillota > Clostridia > Oscillospirales > Oscillospiraceae > F23-B02. The sequence goes on from CAYUQN010000018.1 coordinate 6,210, forward strand.
TTTCTTTCCGCCGAGATGCATCTTTTGCAGGGAAATACTTGAACGCTCCGACATATGCCATGAGTGTGAAAAGACTTTGCCCTATACAAAGGGAGATGCGATAGTGATGAAATTCCCCTTTGTCTCAAAATGTGTCACACCACTTTACTATAAGGATAACGTAAGAGCTGCGATCTTGAGATACAAATTTGACGGTAAAGAGTATTACAGCGAAAGATTTGCAAAGATTATGACCGATTGCGTTGAGAATAATCTTGATTGCGGTGATATTAGTATGGTATCATGGGTACCGTTAAGCAGGATAAGACAGCACATGAGAGGCTATAATCAGGCAAAGCTCCTTGCGGTCTACATAGCAAAAAGTATAGGACTTGAATACGGTCCCTGTCTTGTTAAGATACGGAATAATCGAGCTCAGTCCAAGACAAAGAGTGCAAAGGAAAGAAGCAAGAACGTCATCGGAGTTTATAAGCTGAAGCCCGGAGTCAGCGTTGAGGGAAAGAATATTTTGCTTATCGACGATGTTGTGACAACGGGATCGACGCTTTCGGAATGTGCGAGGATGCTGCGTCGAGCAGGTGCAAATAAGGTATACTGCGCAACTATTGCCCGACGTTAAGACTTAAAATCAAAGCGTTGGGATAGAATCATAAATAAGCCAAGCCGAAGAATAATGCTTCGGCGGAACGGAGGGCGTAATGGTAATATTCGAAAGAGACATAGCCGTTGATATGGGTACATCGAATACCTTGGTGTATGTTGCGGGTAAGGGACTTGTTCTGCGTGAACCCACTGTGGTTGCCGTTGATAAGTTTACGGGGAATATGCTGAAAATAGGTGAGGATGCCAAAAAAACCTTAGGACGCACACCTGCCAATATCGTGGCTATCCACCCCATAAAGTTAGGCGTCATATCCGATTACGATATGGCGGCAATGATGCTCAGAGAGCTGATATCGAGGATCACAAGCTTCAGCCTGTTTAAGCCGAGGCTCCTTCTGTGCGTACCGAGTAGTATAACCGGTGTTGAGGAAAGAGCTATAATCGATGCAGCGATCGAAGCAGGAGCAAGGAGGGTGTACCTGCTTGAGACTGCGGTAGCCACTGCGATCGGTGCAGGAGCGGATATTGCAAAGCCCGATGGTCATATGGTGGTCGATATTGGTGGCGGCACCTCCGAGGTCGCAGTCGTATCGATGGGCGGCGTTGCGGAATGTGAATCATTCCCGACAGCGGGTGCAAGCTTCGATGAGGCTATAGTCCGTTATATCAAAAGAAAGCATAATATGCTCATCGGCGCAAGAACTGCCGAGGAGCTGAAAATAAGCATAGGCGGAGTTATCAACAGAGCTGACGGCGGCGAGGAAGAAGTCAAGGGAAGATCTCTCATGAACGGGCTCCCCAAAACCGTTACCGTTACGGCGGACGAGCTTGTCGACGTTTTGCTTGAGCCGGCACAGCTCATACTTGAAAACATCCACTCCGTTTTGGAGCGTACCCCACCCGAACTTGTAGGTGACCTCGGCGATAACGGCATCATTCTCTCGGGCTCCGGCTCGATGCTGTACGGTATGGATGCCCTCATAGAGCAAAGCACCGGAATACCGACTATCATGGTCGATGATCCGAGCTCATGTGCAGCTCACGGTGCAGGAAAAATGCTGTCAAGACTGGATAATATGAATGACGGTATGATGAACTTCCTCCGCAACAGGCAAATGAAATCCTAACGGAAAAAAGGCAGTGATTTTATAATCACTGCCTTTTTAGCAATCAGGTCTTACTCATTATCCAAGCAAGAATATTTGCGTAGACCTCATCTTTGTTGATCTCATTGAGCATCTCATGACGGCCGCCGTCGTAGAGCTTAATTGTGACATCCTTCATACCTACCTTGAGGAAGTTGTCATATGCCTTGTTAACGCCCTTACCACATTCTCCGACGGGATCCATTGCACCGGACATGAAGTATATCGGAGTGTCCTTGTTCATTGCCTCAAGATTCTTAACGTTGGTTATTATATTGATACCGGTCATCATATCACGGAACAGACTGCAAGAGGGGATGAAGCCGCAAAGTGGATCTGCAAGATACTTTTGAACAACTTCTTCATCTCTTGTGAGCCAGTCATGAGTGGTCTTTGCAATACCGTAAATCTTATTGTAGCTGCCGAATGCCATGTTGTTAATGAAATTGCTGTAGTAATGGGGACCTTTTACCTTAGAAACAACATTGCCTACAGTGAGACCGCCCAGAACAAGAGGCTTACCCTGATTGCCGGTACCACTTATGATCGCAGCATCGAAGCCGCCGGGGAACTTGATGAGGTGAGTTCTGGTGAGGAAGCTTCCCATGCTGTGGCCGAAAACGACGATGGGGAGCTCGGGATGGTTCTTTTTCATGGCAAGACGGAGGATCTCAACATCCTGCACCGCATAAGTCCAACCGTTGCTTTCGGCAAAGAAGCCCTTGTCCTCCTCACGTTCAATGCTCTTACCGTGACCGAGATGATCCTCACCGACTGCAATATATCCGTTGTTTGCGAGGAAAAGCATAAAATCGTCATAGCGATCCATGTGCTCGGCAATACCGTGAACTATTTGAATGATACCACGAGGCTCAACATCGGGGGTACACATATGAGCTCTGAGCTTGTTGTGACCGGTGCTTGACTCAAAATAGAAATCTTTAAAACTTGGCATGGAAATTATCCTCCTTATGTGGTATTATAGGGTTAGAAGTATAATTAAATTTTATCGCCGTATTCGATATTAGTCAACAAAAAAATGGAGGATGAGATATGAACGGCTATATTATTGCGTTAGATCAGGGAACAACGAGTTCAAGAGCTATCATTTTTGACAGCAAGGGAACACCGGTAACTGTTGCCCAGTACCCCTTTCCTCAGATATATCCCAAACCGGGCTGGGTCGAGCATGACCCCATGGTGATCCTCGAGACACAGTTCCGTGCAATGGCGGAGGCGTTTGAAAAGAGCGGACTTTCACCGACGGATATTGCAGGCATAGGCATCACCAATCAGAGAGAGACGACGGTGGTTTGGGATAAGAATACCGGCAAGCCAGTTTACAATGCCATAGTGTGGCAGTGTCGCCGTACCGCATCCATATGCGATGAGCTTTCTGCGGAGGGCCTCGGTGATTATATAAAGAAAAAGACCGGACTTTTGATAGATGCATATTTCTCCGGCACCAAAATCAAGTGGATACTTGATAATGTCGACGGTGCAAGAGAACGAGCCGAACGTGGTGAGCTGCTTTTCGGCAATATCGACTCATGGCTCATATGGAATCTGACCGGCGGAAAAGCCCATGTTTCGGACTATTCCAATTGTTCGAGAACCATGATCTTCGACATTGACGAGCTCAAATGGGACGAAAAGCTTTGCGAAAAGCTGGATATTCCCGTGTCAATGCTGCCAACTCCGGTACCCTCATCGATGGTGTACGGAAATGTTGCAAAGGGCATAAGAGGTCTTGAAATGCTTGAGGGCACACCGGTATGCGGCAGTGCAGGTGATCAGGCAGCGGCACTTCTCGGACAGGGCTGCATAATACCGGGCCAGGCGAAGAACACCTATGGTACAGGCTGCTTCACGCTTATGAACACCGGTGAACACTCTGTCAGAAGTCAGTACGGCCTTGTAACCAGCGTAGCATGGTCTGTTGACGGTAAGACTACCTACGCTCTTGAGGGCAGTGTGTTTAACGCAGGAAGCTCCATTCAGTGGCTCCGTGACGAGGTGGGACTACTCGGAACATCCTCGGAATGTGAAGCCCTGGCACAGAGTGTACCCGATAACGGAGGTGTCTACCTCGTCTCCGCATTTACCGGTCTCGGAGCACCGAGATGGGATATGTACGCAAGAGGTGCGATAGTCGGACTTACCAGAGGATCGACAAGGGCACATATAGCAAGAGCCGCCCTTGAGGGTATTACATATCAGGTCAAAGACCTCCTTGACGCAATGGAAAAGGATTGCGGTGAGGAGCTGTCGGCACTGAGAGTAGACGGTGGAGCCTCCGTCAATAACTTTATGCTGCAATTCCAGTCGGATATACTCGGTAAGCCCATTGACCGACCCAAGATGGTGGAGACGACTGCGTTCGGTGCAGCCTTCCTTGCAGGACTTGCGGTAGGGCTTTGGACGAATATGTCCGAGATCACGAGCCTCCGCAGATCGGACAGAGTATTCATTCCCGAGATGGAAAGAGAGGATGCCGCAAAGCTTTACGCAAAATGGCTCAAGGCTGTTGAAAGAGCGGCAAAGTGGGAAGACTGATGAGCAATATCTTTAAGCCCTGCGATATATTGTTACCGAATGTGAAGGACATAAGTGCATGGAGCGTCATAGCTTGTGACCAGTTTACCTCACAGCGGGAGTATTGGCAGAGCGTGCGTGAGACGGTGGGGGATAAGCCCTCAACGCTCAATATGATCCTTCCGGAAGCCGAGCTCGGTGTAAAAGATATGGATACGGAGAGGGAGATGATCTACTCCGTAATGCGAAAGTATCTTGACGAGGGCATTTTCGGGGAGTATAAAAACTCATTTGTTTATATCGAACGCAGTCTGCCGAACGGAAACATAAGACGTGGACTTATCGGTGCCGTAGACCTTGAAGCCTACGATTGGCAGGACGGTGCAGCAGCACCCATCCGTGCAACGGAGGACACCGTCGTAGACCGTTTACCGCCTAGGATACGCATAAGGGAGAGAGCCTGTCTCGAAATGCCGCATATAATCGTTTTTGCCGACGATCCTACGGACAGCGTAATGAGATCGGTCACGGCAGGGAAGACCTTGTACGACTTTGAGCTTATGAAAAACGGAGGGCACATAGTCGGAAGACTTGTCACCGATACCGAAGCCGTCAATGCTGCGATATCCGCTTTATGCACCGGCAGTATGCCCATGGCGATAGGCGACGGGAATCACAGTATAGCCGCCGCTAAAAAGTATTGGGATTCCGTAAAGCTTCGGCTTTCACCCACCAAGAGAGAGAATCACCCTGCAAGATACGCACTTGCGGAGCTTGAGAATATCCATGATCCCTCGATAGAGTTTAAGCCCATCCACAGGCTCATATCGAAAACCGATACAGCGGAGTTTGATCAAGAGCTTAGCCGCTGCTTTGACGGAACAGCCGGTACGGAGGTCATGGCAATATCAAAAGAGGGACAGCGTAAGCTTTACTTTGATTCTATGTCGGCAGGGGAGATAATCGCCAAATGCGAGGACTTTTGCAAAGACTATGTGAAAAAGCACGGCGGTGAGCTTGACTATATCCACGGCGATGTCGAGTGTATCGAAATGGCATCGAGAGAGGGCTGCATAGGGCTTCTTATGCCGAGGCTCGATAAGTCCGAGCTCTTTGAAAGTGTGAGGCGTTGCGGTGCATTTCCGAGGAAAAGCTTCTCGATAGGTGAAGCAAATGAGAAAAGGTACTATCTTGAGTGCCGTAAAATCAAATAATTCTTGTAATAATGCGGTTTATATGATAAAATAATTGCCGTTAATTTGTGTTTAAGGAGCTGTTACATATGTCGGGACATTCCAAATGGCATAACATACAGAAGACTAAGGGTGCGGCCGATGCAAAGCGTGCCCAGGCATTCACCAAGATTGCAAGGGAAATGATCGTTGCGGTCAAGGAGGGCGGAAGCGGCGACCCCAATAATAACTCACGTCTTGCCGCTGTCATCACCAAGGCGAAAGCCGCCAATATGCCGAACGACAACATTAAGCGTACCATTGACAAGGCACTCGGTGCAGGTAATACCGATAACTATGAGAAGATAGTCTATGAAGGCTACGGCCCTCAGGGCGTTGCTATCATAGTCGAGACGATGACCGATAACCGCAACCGTACCGCAGGTGAGATCCGTCATTACTTTGATAAGTACGGCGGCAACATGGGTGCTGCAAATTGCGTTTCCTGGTCCTTCGATAAAAAGGGTGTTATCGTTATCGATAACGAGGATGAGGAGCTTGACGAGGATACCGTCATGATGGAGGCACTCGAAGCCGGAGCGGACGATTTTGAGCCCGACGGTGAGACCTTTGTGGTATACACCAAGCCCGATGATGTTTCCCCCGTTGCCGAAGCCTTGACCGCCGGTGGCTACAAGTTGCTTTCAGCTCAGGTCGAAATGCTTCCTCAGAACGGCTATATCAAGCTCACCAATGAGGACGATGTTAAGAATCTTCAGAAGATGCTCGATATGTTTGAGGACAATGACGATGTCCAGAACGTCTGGCACAACTGGGAAGAGTAATAGGTATGTTAAAACAGCCATTCCGATTTTTAGGAATGGCTGTTTTGATTATTTTCAGCGATTCGGTATTTTTATATCCGACCAATCATCGACGTCGCATTGACCGTAATCATTCTCACCGGGAGCAACAGCAGTGCCGTCGGCTTTCAGAGCTACGGTGTGATGATCACTGTAAAATAAAGCTTCGGCTTCCTCATATCCTTCGACCGGCAGTATGAAAAAAGTCCAAAGTCATTTGACTTCGGACTTTTTGATTATCGGATTCATGCGTTCCAATCAACACTGCCGATGCTGTCCAGATCGACAACGCTCACAAAGGTTTTGCCGACACCGAGGCAAAGCTTGGTACCGTCATTAAGCGTGTAGTGGAAGGAATCGTTAAGTGAGCTGCGGCTCCACTTGATGGGAACGTACTTGCCGCCACAGCAGAAGTATCCGGTACCGGTACCGGTCATGTCCATTGCAACGTGACCCTTGTAATCTCCGGTCTGGGAGAGGGGAACGTTCAGAACGATGACGTTGGTAAAGCTCAGATGAGTGCCGTTTTCATCCACATAGTCGTGCTGATTGGTACCACCGGCGTTCATGCTGAGGAAGTAGCGACCGCTTGCGGCATCGTATGTAAAGCCGGTTGCAAATGAACCGGTGCCGTAATTGACGATAAAGGAGGAGGCGGCATTGGTGCACTGGGAAGCGGCATCGTTGCTAAAGCTCAGACCGTAGCTCGTGTCATATCCGGTGACGTGCTTGGTGTAGCCCAAACGTTCGGCATTGGACATAACATCGGAGCCCTTGAGATATGCGGTATGCTCAAGGTTTCTGCCCTCGTTTATGCGGTTCTGATTCCTGTAAGGAGTGTAATCACCGTCGAGTGCGTCCATATCGGGAATGTCGTTATCCCTGACGTATGCAATGGTGTTTTCCTGCCTATCCTCACTGCGACCCCAGTGAACATAGATAGCGTCATAAGCCTTGCAAATGCTTGCAAAGTAGGTTCTTGCACTTCTGACATAGCCGATCTGGAGACCTTCCATATCGGTGTATATCGCCATAAGCCTTGTTGCACCTTCAACGGATGCTTCATAAATGATATCGGCCTCCGAAAGATTGATAGCATAACGTGCGGCAGGAACGTTATTGATCATGACACAGTAGGGGCGAAGGCTCGTATCCCAAGTGTCAAGCGCTTCACCGGTCAGAGAATTTATAGGACCCGTGACCTTGTTCGAAGTATTCGGATCATCGCTTACGGGATTGGAGGCACCGCCTTCATCATCATTACCGGCTCTTTGAGCTTCACCGCAAGCAGTAAACAAAAAGCAAACGAAAAGAACGGCTAAAATAAGTGAAATTGCTCTTTTCATGTAAGATCACCTCAGATTAAAAAATTGCCATTACATAATACTACGCATTGCATCTATTGTCAAATCAATAAAATGGTGTTATTATATTTTCATTAGGAGATGATCAACAATGTACGAAGCAATTGTTAATGAACTTAAAACCGCAATTAACGAGCTTGCTGCCGCATCCGGTCTTAAAGCCGGTGACCTTGTTGTGGTGGGCTGCTCCTCAAGCGAGGTATTGGGTGAGCATATCGGCAAAGGCTCATCACCCGAGGTCGGAAAGGCGATAGCGGATACGATACTGAATGAGCTCGGTGACAAGGGGATATATCTTGCGGCTCAGTGCTGTGAGCATTTGAACAGAGCTCTTATAATCGAACGCTCTGCCGCGGAAAAGTTTATGTACGATGAAGTATGTGTTCGTCCTATGCCAAAAGCAGGCGGATCCTTTGCAACGGCGGTATATGACTCTATGAGCGATCCCGTTGCGGTCGAGCACGTTAAAGCCAAGGCAGGACTCGATATCGGAAACACCCTTATCGGTATGCATCTTAAAGATGTTGCGGTACCGCTTAGACTGTCGGTCAAAAAGATAGGCGAGGCACCGCTCAATGCGGCATACACAAGGCCCAAGCTCATCGGCGGCGTCAGGGCACATTATCCGGAAAAGTAAAATGTAAGGGCGGATCACCGCCCTTACATTATTATATAAGCTTACATTTATTTAACTCATCTGTCAGTATATCGAGATTCTTCTCCGCCATATCCGTAAGCGGAAGACGCAGCTCACCGACATCGTAGCCGCAAATGTTCATTGCGGTTTTAATGGGTATCGGATTTGTCTCGATGAAAAATGCATTGAACAGCTTTGCATACTCGAGATAAAGAGCTGTAGCCTCTGCAAATCTTCCGTCAAGACAAAGTGAGCAAAGCTTTGCCACAACGTTTGGCACAAGATTTGAGGCAACGGATATCACACCCAATGCACCCATTGACATCATCGCTATGGTGTTGTCGTCGTTTCCGCTCCAAATGTTGAGCGAATCGCCGCACATTGCCCTCGTTTTTGTGAACAGTGTCAGGTCACCCGATGCCTCCTTGACACCGTTTATGTTCGGATGCCGAGACAGGTACTCATATGTTTCGGCGGATATACCTACACCCGTTCTGCTCGGTACATTGTAAAGGATCATCGGTATCTCAACACTATCCGCAACATAGGAAAAGTGCTCTATAAGACCTTTTTGGGTGCTTTTGTTGTAGTATGGCGTTACCATTAAGATCCCGTCTGCACCGAAGTGCTTTGCACTTTTGGCATATTTCAATGCCTTTTGGGTGTTGTTGCTTCCCACTCCGGCTATTATCTTCATTCTTCCGTTGGTGTACTTGCAGGCAAAATCGATCAGCTCATCATGCTCATATTCGCTCATCGTTGCATTCTCACCCGTAGTACCGCAAACCACAAGTGCGGCAGTTCCGCCCTCGTATTGAAAATCGACAAGCTCACCGAAACGGTCAAAATCAATGCCGCCCTCACCGAAGGGAGTTACTATCGCGGTGCATGAGCCTTTGAATATAGGCGTTTTTTGCATGGTATACCTCCATATAACAGATCATAAGCAATTCTATTCGAGGGCTCCTGAACTTATGCGGCATATAAAACTTGAATTTGAAGCGATGATATATTATAATATCAGAACGATTTCAGTCGAAAGGCATAGAAATGACTATCGGGATAAAAAGATTTTTTTCAACAATAATATTTGCGGCACTGCTTATTTCGCTGCTTCCGCTTGCGTATGCGGATGAAGCCGAAGTGCCCGAGATACCGTATTTTGATCTGCCATGCACCGTGACGGCGATAAAAGTGGGATTATACTCGGGCTCGGAATCGCTGTATTTCGCATCGCTCCGTAACGATGGCGGTGACGGCTATGAGCTCGGATATTATGATTTTTCGAGGCAATTTCGTAAGATCGCCACGGTGGGGAGCAGTGACATAAGCATTGCAAAGGATACGAAATGGCACATTTTGTATGATGAAAGCTATGACTCCTTTGCTTCCGCAGCCTCTGCCGCCGCATCCTTGGGTGCGTGCCCTGCTTATATTGACGGAACCTTCAAGGTGGTATACGGAGATTTTGACACCGAGGGAGAAGCAAGAGCGGCACTGAAAAGCGGTGCTACGGTGCTTTCTGGTGGCATTTCGGTTACGGATACCGAGGGCGAAAATGCGATATTCCTGTTTAAAAGCGATCGTATCCATTTTGCCGCCATGCCCATAAGCGATACTGGAGCTGCACAGGCTGAGCTCAATGGCTATATCTACAGGGGCGGCTTTGAGCTTTTACCCAACGACAGAGATAGATTGACTGTAATAAACTATGTTGGCATTGAGGATTACGTAAAGGGAGTTTTGCCCTATGAGGTTGGCGGCAATTGGCCAAGTGCCTCACTTATGGCACAGGCTGTATGTGCAAGGACGTATGCGATAAACAACATTAATACATACATAGAAGATGGTTTTGACGTAAGAAGCGATACCTACAGTCAGGTGTATTACGGTGTCAGCGGAACAACGGAGAATACAAATGTAGCAGCAGATCAGACTGCGGGAAAATTCGTCCGATACGACGGTGCCATTTGCAGGGTGTACTATATGTCCTCAAGCGGAGGAGCCACCGAAAGCGGTGCAAATGTTTTCGGAGAACGCAGAGAGTATTTGTCCGGCGTTACCGATCCCTATGAGGGTACCGAGGACTTTTACAACAAGACTTGGAGCGAGACGAAAAGCGAAGCTGCACTTTTGTCGAGACTGTCAAGATACGGCTATGAGCTTTCGGACATTGCCGATATCAAAGCAAGCTACTCCGAAACCGGTAACGTCATAGCACTTGAGTTCATATCCGCAAACGGTACATCGGTAACGGTGAGGCTTACCGAGTGCTATATGGTGCCCGGACTTAACAGTATTCGATATACCGTCAGCGTTTCGGAGGATGACGAAGATCAATTTGTATTTAGCGGAAACGGATGGGGCCACAATTGCGGCATGAGCCAATGGGGTGCATACTCACTGGCAAAGAATTACGATTTTAGCTGTGACGAGATCATAGATTTTTATTTTAGCGGAGCATATATAGGATGAATAAGAGCGATTTTTATTTTGACCTGCCTACGGAGCTTATAGCTCAAACACCTCTTGAAAAACGTGATTCCTCAAGGCTGCTGCATCTTGATAAGCATAGCGGCGAGATATTTCACGGGCATTTTACGGATATAAAGAAGTACCTCAGACCGGGCGATTGCCTTGTTATGAATGATTCGAGAGTGCTTCCGGCAAGACTCCTTGGTTCGAGACCGAGCGGAGGAAGTATAGAGCTTGTGCTACTTCGGGATCTTGGTGATAAAAAGTGGGAGTGCTTGAGCAGACCCGGAAGAAAGACGAAGCCGGGTCAGGAGATAGTATTCGGTGACGGTATACTCAAAGCAAAAGTCGAGAGTGTTACCGAGGGCGGCAATAGAATAGTCGAATTCGACTATGACGGAGTTTTCCTTGAAATACTCGAACGCCTCGGCAAAATGCCGCTGCCTCCGTATATCAAGGAGGAGCTCAGCGATTCCGAGCGTTACCAGACGGTGTATTCAAAAGAACTCGGCAGTGCCGCAGCACCGACAGCAGGGCTTCATTTCACAAAGCAGCTTTTGGCTGAGCTTGAGGAAATGGGAGTCAAGCTGTGCTATGTAACGCTCCATGTAGGCCTCGGAACATTCAGACCTGTCAAGGCGGAGAATATTGAGGATCATGAGATGCACTCGGAGTTCTGCATGGTGCCCAAAGAGACCGCCGATACGATAATGGAAACCAAAAGGCAAGGCGGCAGAGTTATTGCAGTCGGCACTACCTCTTGCAGAACTCTGGAAAGCTTCACTGATGATGGCGGATGCATTAAAGAATGTTCCGGCTGGACAAATATTTTCATATACCCGGGCTACAAATTCAAATGCATAGATGCACTGATAACGAACTTCCATCTCCCCGAAAGTACGTTGATAATGCTTGTATCGGCACTTGCAGGTAGGGAAAGTGTTCTCAACGCATATAACGAAGCCGTTAAAGAGCGATACAGATTTTTCTCGTTCGGTGATGCTATGATGATAGAATAAGGAGATCATATGTATAAATTATTGAAAACCGAAGGAAAGGCACGTCGCGGTGAGTTTTCAACACCTCACGGCACTGTTCAGACTCCCGTGTTTATGAATGTCGGCACTCAGGGTGCAATAAAGGGAGCACTAAGTGCCGAAGATCTTAAAAACATAGGCTGCCAGGTCGAGCTTTCCAATACCTATCATCTCCACCTTCGCCCCGGTGATGAGCTCGTTAAGGAAATGGGCGGACTTCATAAGTTCATGACTTGGGACGGACCGATATTGACAGACAGTGGCGGCTTCCAAGTATTCTCTCTTGCAACTCTGAGAAAGATCAAGGAGGAGGGCGTATCCTTCAATTCGCATATCGACGGCCGCAAGATATTCATGGGACCGGAGGAAAGTATGCGCATTCAGTCAAATCTCGGCTCCGATATCGCAATGGCGTTTGACGAGTGTATCAAGATACCCTCGCCTAAAGATTATGTTGAAAAATCCTGCGATCGAACCTACAGATGGCTTTGCCGTTGTAAGACTGCTTTGGCGGAGTACAATTCACAGGACGATGCGGTAAACCCGGGTCAAATGCTGTTCGGCATAAATCAGGGTGCGACCTTTGCCGATGTCAGAGTATCGCATATGAAAAAGATAGCGGAGCTTGACCTCCCCGGTTATGCAATAGGTGGATTAGCGGTAGGGGAGAGCCACGAGGAAATGTACGATACCATTGAGGCTGTCGAGGAATATATGCCCAAGGACAAGCCCAGATATCTGATGGGCGTCGGCACACCGGGTAATATCATCGAATCTGTGTACAGAGGTGTTGATTTCTTTGACTGTGTGATGCCGGCCAGAAACGGCAGACACGGCCACCTTTTCACATGGAGCGGAATTATCAACATTAAAAACGAAAAATATGCAAGGGATGAAAGCCCCATCGATCCCATGTGCGATTGCCCCGTTTGCAGAAGATTCTCAAGAGCTTATGTACGTCACCTCTTTAAGGCAGAAGAAATGCTTGCAATGAGATTTGCAGTAATGCACAATTTGTATTTCTACAACAAGCTTGCCGAGAATATCAGAAGCAGTCTTGATGAAGGTGTTTTTGAACAATTCCGAAATAAATATACAAAAATTCTCGATACAAGGATATAAGACTATTGCAAACTGAGCTTTTATTATGTATAATTAATGTGCTTAAACTTTAAAAGGAGTAAATTATATGCTTAATTTTGTTACATTAGATAACGCCGGCGGTGGCGGCCTTTCCATGATCCTTCTCTTGGTCGGATTCTTCCTTATCATGTGGCTTCTTATGATAAGACCCGAGAAGAAGAGACAGAAGAAGATCGAGGAAATGCGTAATAACGTTATGGTTGGCGACAATATCGTTACCATCGGCGGTGTTATCGGTAAGGTCGTTCACGTAACCGACGATGACGTTACCATCGAAACCGGTGAGGACAGAGTCCGCATTCAGTTTAAGAAATCCGCTATCGGAACCAACGAGAGTGCAAGACCCGAGCCTGCCAAAAAGTGATCCGATAAAGTCATAAAAAATCTCCGACGTAATATGATGTACAAAGCATCATTCGTCGGAGGTTTTTTTATGGGTCAAAAAACGAAGAAGGGAAGGACGAGCAATAAGGAGCGGATCATAACCGCTGTCGTATCGGGAGTTGCGACTGCTGTGGTGTTGCTGCTTGCGTATTCGCTCATGGTTGAAAAGAGCATAGTGTCGATAAAGACACTGGATACTGCGGTGATAGTGATAAACATAATATCCTCTGCCGTGTGCGGTACGGTTGCCGGAGCATCGGCAGGGGAGGGGAGAGGCATAAGAGTATCGATCTCCTGTCTCATCTTCGCACTTGCAGTGATCGCATTTTCGCTTGCGACTGCAAAAGGCGGTACAGATATGCACGAGATAGTGCGAATTTTCCTCTGCGGACTGAGCGGTTTGATTTGCGGAATTTTCCTGCGTTTAGGCAAAAGTAACAAAAAATTACGAAAAAGAACTAAACACAAAAATTAGTATAACGATTTGTAATATCGAATTTCAGTTGACATAACTATTTTGATTACCTATATATAGTGCCGATTACACCCGATTATAACAAAATGTTGCGTAATAAAGCTTGCAATTCCAATGGGTTTACAGGCTTGGTATATTTGGTTTACATAATAATGTTTACATAATATGCAGTCATAATTAACAAAAATCATCAAATTTCAGAAAAACACTTGATTACAGAGGGAATTTGTATTATATTGTCCATGTTGGTAATTATGTAAAGTAGCTTATTATTCTCTCTGTCACTTTTTGTACGGAGGGGATCGATTGAAAAGCATTGATAAGCACATCCGCAAGCTTAGATATTCTTCATCTTTTTGGATGTTTTTGCTTCCGGTTACCGCAGTTTTTGCAGGCTTCCTTACTTATTTGCTGTTTGGAGAAGCTGCATCTCCGCTCACCGAAAGACTTGACGATGTATTGGAATCAGACCCTTTTTCCGCTTTCGGATTAGGTTGCATTTTGCTCTTTGCGGCTCTTGTTGCTTCGTCGCTTTTCATTGTGACACCTGTTTTTACCGCTGCTGTTGACTTCATATTTGCTTGCTTTATAACTTCGTCTTGGTCTTGTATTTTGGCCGAGCTTAATGGTGACATAAGTTTTCTCCACATTATTTGTGTGCTTGTTGTTACTTTTGCCATTGTCACCTTTTTTATTGTTTTCTCGGAGATCGAGCTTGTTTTCTATTCGTCGGTATCGGCGGCACTTCATCGTGATAGCAATTTAAGATCGGAGCTTATACGGCTTCTTTCTGCTGCGATCGCAATGCTTCTGATCATAGTTGTGATTTTTAAGCTTATGTGTTTTTTAGTACCGACTTAATAATAAATCTTTTGAAAGGGGGTAAACGAATGCTTAATTCCATCTGCATTGAAAAATTCAATACTTATTTGACTGATGTTAAAAAAGCTTCACAAAACACCCTCAGTTCCTATCTCCGTGATATAAGGCAGCTTTCCGATTATCTTGATACTCATGTAGGAGGTAATTTGGACGAAGTTACAAATGATGACCTTGCTACATATGTTGCATGGCTAAAGGGTAACGGTAAATCCGTAGCAACTGTATCGAGAGCAATTGCTTCGCTTAAATGCCTCTACTCATGGCTTGTTGCAGAAGGTTATATGAAGGAGAATCCGGCAACGAAGATTGTTCCTGATAAGACCACTCAGAAGCTTCCGCAGATCCTCACAGGTAAAGAAGTTGAGCTTTTGCTTGAGCAGCCCTCCTGTACCGATGCAAAAGGCTATAGGGACAGAGCAATGCTTGAGCTCCTTTATGCAACGGGCATAAGAGTTACGGAGCTTATTTCGCTTAATATGAGTGATGTCAATACCTCTGCAGGTGTTATCCGTTGCAAGGGCAAGGATAAGGAGCGTTTTATTCCCCTTTACCCCACCGCTGTCAAGGCATTGTCCGAGTATATTGAGTTCATCAGACCTCAAATGATCGCTCTGCCTACGGAACAGGCTTTGTTTGTAAACGTAAGCGGAGAAAGGATGTCCCGTCAGGGCTTTTGGAAGATAATCAAATCTTATCAGCAGAAGGCACATATCGAAAAGACTATAACGCCCCATACACTCAGACATTCGTTTGCAGCTCACCTTCTTGAAAACGGTGCGGATATTCATTCGATCCAGGAGATGCTCGGTCATGCCGATATTTCCTCGACTCAAATATATTCTCAGCTTGTCAAGAAGCAGCTCAAGGATGTATATAACAAAGCTCACCCGAGAGCTTGATATAACAGCAAAACACAATGACCGTATCTTGTTTAAGATGCGGTCATTTTTCCTTGCCTTATACAGTCGGAAGTGATAAAATATCACAATGGGGTGATTTTGTTGCGTATATTAGGCATAGATCCCGGACTTGCAACCGTCGGTTTCGGAATAGTCGATACAGAAAAATCGAGAATGAAGCTTGTGAGCTGCGGTGTTATTAGTACACCGGCACATACATCTCTTTCATCGAGACTTGATAGGATATATTCCGATATGAAGGAGCTTATAAGCCAATTCGATCCGGATGTTATTTCAGTTGAGGAACTGTTTTTCAATACGAATATCACAACGGGAATTGCCGTATCCCATGCAAGAGGAGTAATACTTCTGTCTGCATTTCAAAGTGGAGTACCTGTTTACGAATATACACCGCTTCAGGTCAAACAGGCTGTAGCAGGCTATGGCAGAGCAGAAAAGCGACAGGTCATTGATATGGTCAAGAGGCTTTTGAATCTACCTGCCGCACCGAAACCCGATGATGCCGCAGATGCCGTTGCACTCGCGGTCTGCCATGCAAGATGCTCTACCTCGCTTCTTGCCGGAAAGGAAGGAAAAGACGTATGTTCTACCATTTAGAAGGCGTAATTACCGATATCGATATCAATCTTGCTGTCGTTGACTGCGGTGGCGTTGGTTATGCTGTCAATACGACTGCAAATACGCTGTCACACCTTAAAGTCAACGAGGGAGCAAAGCTCTATATTTCCGAATGTATCAAAGAGGATTCCTTTGATCTGTACGGTTTCTATACTCTAAGTGAGAAGCGTTGCTTTGAAATGATGCTCACGGTGTCGGGCATTGGCCCAAAGGCGGCACAGGCGATCCTTTCCTCCTGCACACCGGAGGGGCTTGCCATGGCAGTAATGAACGGCGATGAGAAAGTCATAACAGCAGCACCCGGTGTCGGAAAGAAAATAGCACAAAGATTGATTTTGGAGCTTAAAGACAAGCTCGGAAAATCGGCAGCCATTACCGGTGCTTCACTTCCGGCTTCGGTAGCTCCGATGTCAAGCAGCACAAGAAGCGATGCGGTAACGGCACTTATGGTTCTCGGATACTCGACAGCGGAAATTAATTCGGCAATGGGAAGTTTGGACGTTTCCGGTATGTCGACGGAACAGATAGTAAAACTTGCACTCAAGAATCTTATGAAGTAGGAGGACGTGTATGAGCATTAATTTTTCAGAAGGCCTTAACGAACAATCAATGGTAACGAGCTCTTCCGTTCTTCCGGAGGATTCGGGGGAGGGGAGCCTTCGCCCCAAAACTCTCGGTGAGTATATCGGTCAGGCAAAAGCAAAGGATAATCTCAGCGTTTTTATTGATGCTGCAAGGATGAGAAACGAACCCCTTGACCATGTTCTTCTCCATGGCCCCCCGGGACTCGGTAAGACTACGCTTGCCGCAGTTATTGCAAATGAAATGGGCGTAAATATGCGTATAACCTCAGGCCCAGCGATCGAGAAGCCGGGCGACCTTGTTGCAATGCTTACCAATCTTAACGAGGGCGACATTCTGTTTGTTGACGAGATCCACCGCTTAAACCGAGCTTATGAGGAAATCCTTTATCCTGCGATGGAGGATTATGCGATTGATATAATTCTCGGTAAGGGTCCATCCGCAAATTCTATACACCTTGAGCTCCCCAAGTTCACCCTTATCGGCGCAACAACAAGATCAGGACAGCTCACAGCTCCGCTCAGAGACAGATTCGGAGTTACCCTGAGATTAGAGCTGTATACACCGGAGGAGCTTTGCAGGATAGTTTTGCGTTCAGCAGGCATACTCGGAATATATATAGAGGACGACGGTGCAATGGAGATAGCCTCGAGATCGAGAGGAACTCCGAGAATCGCAAACAGAATGCTTCGCAGAGTCAGGGACTTTGCACAGGTCAGAGCCGATGGCGTGATAACGAAAGAAGTTGCCGATATGGCACTGTCGAGACTTGAAGTCGACAAGCTCGGGCTCGATGCACTTGACAGAAGGATGCTCGGAAGCATAATCGAATTCTACGGCGGAGGCCCCGTCGGATTGGAGACACTTGCCGCAACGATAAACGAAGAAGCGGTTACATTAGAAGATGTTTATGAGCCCTATCTTTTGCAGCAGGGCTTCCTGACGAGGACTCCGAGAGGTCGCTGCGTTACAAGAAAAGCGTATTCTCACCTCGGTATCGCATATACAGGACAGCAGGAGCTTGACTTATAAGTTGTATTTTCCCTGCAAATAGGGACATTTTTGTGCATTTTCTATTGACTTTCCATATCTTTGAGATATAATATAATAGAATATTTAGAAATGCAGTTAATCTATGCTCAATTATAAAGAACTCGATGATATCGGATTGCAGGAGCTGGCTTTCGCAGGTGATAGGGAAGCGGAGGAGCAGCTTGTGGTTAAGTATATGCGACTTGTTCGTATGTGTTCCAGACCTTTTTTCCTTGTGGGAGGGACTCCAGAGGACCTTATTCAAGAGGGAATGTTGGGACTCCTTTCTGCGATCAGAAGCTATGATCCGGTTCAAAACGCATCGTTTAAAACATATGCGGAACTCTGCATAAGAAGCAGACTGTTTTCCACGATAAAATCGGCAACAAGCAAAAAGCATGAGCCGATAAACGGAGGGCAGTCGCTTGAAGAAATACTCTCAGACGAATCCAAGCTCCCCCTATTGGCATATACCGATTTTTTTCGGCGATCACCTGAAGAGCAGGTTCTGGCCAGAGAGAACAAAAAAGAATTGCAAAAATCATCCGTTCGTTGCCTTTCTGCGATGGAAAATAAGGTGCTTGAGCTGTATCTACAAGGCTTGAGCTATGAGGAGATAGCCGAACAAAGCGGCAAAACCGTAAAAGCGGTCGACAATGCGATTCAAAGAATTAGGCGCAAGCTGGCGCAAAATCTTAATTCAGGCGTTACCAGCAAAAGCTGACGCACATAAAAGCCGATAGGCAAGTTTTTCAAAAGAGAGGATTCAAAATGTACGAAGACAAGACCTTAGTTTGCAAAGAGTGTGGTAATGAGTTCGTGTTCTCCGCAGGTGAGCAGGAATTCTACGCAGAGCGCGGCTTCCAGAACGAGCCCCAGCGCTGCAAGGCATGCCGTGACGCACGCAAGAACGCAGCTCGTGGTCCCCGTGAGTTCTTTACCGCAGTTTGCGCAGCTTGCGGCGGCGAGGCAAAGGTTCCCTTTGAGCCCAAGTCCGATCGTCCCGTATACTGCAGCGAGTGCTTTGCAAAGATGAGGGAAGAGCAGGCCTGAAGTTCGCTTCGGCAATAGAGTGGG
>CAYUQN010000019.1:0-24944 GCA_964446815.1 uncultured Oscillospiraceae bacterium
GCATATCTCGGCAAGGTGTACGCTGTTGGCACTGTGCCTTCCGCCTATGACTACCATTGCATCACATTCGGCCGATAGTTTTGTAGCCTCTTCCTGCCGCATGGATGTCGCACCACATATTGTATCAAATATTTCTACGTTTGTACACAATTTTTTTAAGAAATTCGCACATTCGGTAAAATTACTCCGAGTTTGGGTCGTTTGAATGACCATAGTTATCGGTTTCACCGAAAAATTGGGGTTTTCAGTAAAGAATTTCTTTAACTGTTCAAGGTTTTCGCAGAGGATATGTTCCCCACACCAACCGCATACAGCCTCGACCTCGGGATGATTTTTCATTCCGATTATCACAACAAAGCGTCCTGCTTCGCTTGCATCCGCAACGATCTTATGTATCCGCTTTACCTTGGGGCAGGTGGCATCGGTTATCTCTGCGTTTCTTTCTGAGAGTGCATCATACACGGTTTTTGATACTCCGTGCGATCTTATGATGACCCTTTCGGAATCCGGCAGCTCCTCGGGACTGTTAATCAGCCTGAGTCCCTCGGCACCGAGCTTACTTACAACATCGTCATTATGGATAAGCTGACCGAGGCAGTAAGCCGAACCGTTTTTTAAAAGCTCCTCTGCCATATCAACGCTGCGGCTAACTCCAAAGCAAAAGCCGGCACTTTTTGCAACGATTACACGTTTCATTATGAAAGAGCCTCCGCACCGGTTTTTTCGATTATCAGCCTGCAAACCGCATCTATTGTCTCATCAAGCGTAAGATCGCCGCTGTCGAGAATAACGGCATCCTCCGCCGCAACAAGCGGTGCCGCAGCTCTCTTTATATCCTGCTCATCACGCTTTTGCATATCGGCAAGAACTACTTCGTAGCTTTGGCTTTCGCCTTTGAGTTGCAGCTCTTTAAAGCGTCTGAGTGCTCTTGCTTCTGTGCTTGCCGTGAGGAATATTTTAAGCTCGGCATTTGGCAGGATAACCGTTCCGATGTCCCGTCCGTCCATTATCACATTATTCTTCTTTGCTATATCTCGCTGCATATCGGTCAGAAAATCCCTGACCTCCTGCATTGCGGATACATTCGAGGCATACATGGATACCTCCGGAAGTCTTATGCTTGCCGATACATCCTCACCGTCGAGAAACATCTTCTGCTCCCCTTCCACATACTTGAGCTCGATATTGAGCTGCGGAAGTATCGGAAGAACGGAGTCTTTATCGTGAGTATCAAGTCCCCTGCGTGATGCGGCGAGACCTATGGTGCGGTATATCGCTCCGGTGTCCACATACAGAAAGCCGAAACGCTCGGCTGCACGTCTTGATACAGTGCTTTTACCTGCTCCGCTCGGTCCGTCGATTGCAATTGAAATCATATTTTATCCTTTCAAAGTGAATTTCCCGCTGTAAATCCCGTAGACCATGCGATCTGGAGATTGAAGCCTCCGGTATAGGCATCGAGATCAAGAAGCTCTCCGACAAAGTAAAGCCCCGATATGAGCTTTGACTCCATTGTCCGAGGATTTACCTCCTTTGTCGAAACACCGCCGGAGGTCACTATTGCCTCGTTTACGGGTCTTGTTCCGCTTATCGATACGGGAAAAGCCTTAAAGAGCTTTAAAAGCTCATGTCTCTGCTCTCTCGTTATCGAATTGACCTTAGTTTCCGGTGCTATGCCGGAAAGCTCAACCAGGATCGGTATCATCGTTCTGCCTGCAAGATCGTCAAGTGCATTGCAAAAGTCTCTGTTTTTGTACTTTTCAAAGTCACGCAGCAATCTTGCGTCAAGCTTTTTCTCGTCAAGTGCAGGCTTGAGGTCGATCTCAAGTCTGTACTTGCACTCACCGAAGTGCCGCATATGAGCACTTGCGGAAAGCACCAAGGGGCCGCTTACACCGAAGTGCGTAAACAGCATTTCACCGAGCTCGGAATATATAGGCTTATCGTCCTCATATGCAGTCAGCTTAACATTCTTAAGGGAGAAGCCCTGCATACGGGCACAGTATTCGTCATCGCTCTCAAGCGGTACAAGTGATGCCCTTCCGGGGATCACGGTATGACCGAGGCGTTTTGCTTCATTAAAGCCCCAACCGGTTGAGCCTGTAAGCGGATAGGATAATCCACCGGTCGCAACGACAACTTTTTTGCAAGCTATCGTACCCTCGTCCGTCAAAACGCCGCAGACCTCTCCCCCATCCGTAAGGACTGATTTTGCGGAGGTTTTCAGTATGCGAACGCCGCCTCTTTTCATATAAGCTATAAGTGCCGAAGCGACATCGTTTGCATTGTCCGATACGGGAAAAACCCTGTTGCCGCGTTCGGTTTTCAGCTTAACGCCGAGAGACTCAAAGAGCTCTATCGCCGAAGACGGCGGAAGCCTGTTTAGGGCACTGTAAAGAAATCTGCCGTCACCGGGGATGTTACGCATTATCTCTTTTACATCACAGTTATTTGTGACATTGCAGCGTCCCTTTCCGGTTATCCTCAGCTTTCTTCCGAGTATCTTTTGCGGCTCAAGCAAAATGATGTCAAGTCCTCTTTCGGCGGCAACGGCACTGCACAGCATACCGGCAGGGCCGCCGCCGATGACGACTGCATCAGCTTTGAGGTGATTCATAAACGTCATGCTCCGTCCATATATTTTCAAGCTTTTCGAATATCTTGACCACACCCTCGCGGTTTCTCTTACCGACAGCGAGGATTATGGCATTGATAAGGCTCATAGGTGCGACAAGGGAATCGACAAAGGACACCATATCGCTCTTTGCGTAAAGGCAAATATCAGCTATAGAGCTGTACGGTGAGGTGGGACTATCGGTTATCGCAACGGTATTTGCACCCATTTTCTTAGCAAACGCAAGGGCATCGACGCTATGGCTGGAGTATCTCGGGAAGCTTATGCATATGACCGTATCACCTTCACCGACTCTTATGAGCTGCTCATAGATCTCACTTGCGGCAGTGTTGTTGATAACTATCACATTCTCATGCAAAAGATTGAGATACAGTCCCAAGAAGCTTGCAAGTGCCGTTGAGGTACGCATACCGATAATGTACACCTTTTTGGCATCCACAATCGCATCGATGCATTTATCAAAGCCCTCCTGATCGAAGTCATCAATGGTGGACTGAAGATTCTGAATGTCACTTCCGACAACGGACTTCATAAGCTCCTTGTCGTCGATCATGCTCTTAGCTACCTCAATACGCTGAACCGAGGTCAGTCGGCTGCGGATCATCTCCTGCAATGCCTTACGCATGGCAGGGTATCCGTCATAGCCGAGCTCGGTGGCAAAGCGAACCACGGTGGATTCACTGACACCGACTATCTTACCGAGCTTACCGGCAGTCATAAATGCCGCCTTATCGTAATTCGCGGTAATATATTTTGCTATAATACGCTGTCCCTTGGAGAACTTTGCTCCGTTGTTTGACAGTTTAGTTAAAAGGTCGTTTTCCACGGTGATCATCTCCGCTTAAAATGATAGCTTCATTTTACTATCATTATTGAAAATTGCAAGCTGTTTTTGCAATTTTAAATATCCAAACTTGCAAAATGTACGAAGTACACTTATTTGTGCAAAAGTGCAAGCTCATTCTCGTCAAGATGCCTCCATTTACCGCAAGGGAGGTCACCGAGACGAAGCCCTGCTTCGCTGATCCTTACAAGTCTTGTAAGCTTGAGCTCGGCTATTTCACACATTTTGCGTATCTGCCTGTTGCGTCCCTCATGGATCGTGACCTCAAGAATGCTTGTTTTATCATCACTTCGTATAACACTTACTTTGGCAGGTCTTATGGTATAGCCATCGATATCAAGCGGTGAACGCATTAACTCAAGGGATCGCAATGTGCAGGGACCGGATATTGTGAGTCTGTAGGTCTTGTTGTGCTCAAAAGAGGGATGCGTCAGTGTGTTTGCCAAGTCTCCGTCATCGGTAAGCAGAAGCAGTCCCTCGGAGTTCATGTCAAGTCTGCCTATGGGGTACACTCTCGTACCGACATCCTCAACAAGCTCTTTTACACAAGGTCTCCCCTTTTCGTCACTCAAGCTTGTAACATAGCCACGGGGCTTGTTGAGCATTATGTAAGTCTTCTTCTTATCAAATCGGAGACGGCGACCCGACACCTCGATAAGGTCGATGTCGGGATCTGCGGTATCTCCGAGTGTGGCTATTTTGCCGTTTACCCTTACCTTGCCCTGCTCTATCAGCTTTTCGCCGGCTCTCCTCGATGCAAGACCTGCATTCGAAATGAGCTTTTGTAATCTCTCTTTCATTTTTCAATATCCTCGGATAATTTCTGATTTGCCGCTATATCGCAGACCATATCCGCTACAAGCACACTTTCTCCGTTGACAGTTACCGAAAGAACTCCGATACAAACACCGTCAAGCGGCGGTGCAAACATAAGTCTCGGCAGGCTGAGCTCAACATCCACACTGTCGTCAGGTAATGTGAGTATCGCAACTCTTTGTGACGGTACCGCTCTTACGCTTTCACAAGTCGAGATCAGGGCAGGTATATCCGCACCGAAGTATTTCGGATCGTATACCGTGAGCACATATTTACCGAAAGCCTCATCGTAAAGCTTCATATGATCGTTCCAGTCATCGGGAGCACCGAGAGTAACGCATATCAGCCGCATACCGTTTCTCTCTGCACAGCTTACAAGCGTTCGTCCTGCCGCCATGGTATAGCCGGTTTTTACTCCGATACAGCCTTCGTAATTCCAGAGCAGCTTATTGTGATTGACATATGTTATCTCGTCTATCACATGGCTTTTTGTCCCCACTATCTCACGAAAAGTATCGTTTTCCATGCAATAGCAGGCAAGCCTTGCCATATCCCTTGCTGTGGAATAGTGCTCATCATCGTTGAGGCCGTGGGGATTCTTAAATGAGCTGTCGGTCATCCCGAGCTCCTTTGCCTTGGCATTCATCAGATCGGCAAATTCCTCAACGCTTCCGGAGCAGTGGCAGGCAAGTGCCGTTGCCGCATCGTTTCCGGAGGTGAGCATCATTCCGTATAAAAGCTCCTCTACCGTATACAGCTTACCTGCCTTGAGGTACATGGAGGAGCCCTCAATATAGCACCAGTCCGGACGTATTGCAACAAGCTCGTCACTGTCACAGTTTTCAATAGCCAATATTGCCGTCATCATTTTGGTGAGGCTTGCGATAAGCATACGCTCATCCGCATTATCCTCATACAAAACATCACCGGTATCGGCACATATAAGTATCGTGCTATGAGAGGTAATATCCTCTCTTTCGGCATTTGCTCCTGTCGGAAGCAGTATCATTGCACAAACAAAGGTACACAGTATTGCGATCACTCTACGCATAATAAGCACCGCCTTTACATTAAGGTAGTGCTTATTATTGCCATAGGCGTGTTAAATTATTCCTTCTTGGAAATATACTGATCGACCTTATCCATGATCTGCGGTGCAAGCTCAAGCACTCTGTCGACCGTATTCTGTGCAGGAGGCATTACATTGACCATGCGAATGGAGTCTCCCTTAACAACAAGGAAGCCCATGGGCTCGATCTTAACACCTGCGGCACTGCCACCGCCGAAGCCGTTGGGATTGGACTTCACGGAGAGGTCGCCGCCACCGCCGCCGAATGCAAAGCTAAGCTTTGAAACGGGTACGAGAGTGATACCGTCCGGTGTGACTATCGGCTCACCGACAATGTTATTGACCTCGACCATATTCTTAATGTTGCTCATTGTTGACTGCATCAGCTCGCTGAGTTTATTCTCCATTTTGAGACTTCCTTTCGTTAAGCATTGGAGGAGCATACGAACTCCGCCTCTGCAAAGAATTTTTTGCCCTTATTCTTCGTTATCCTACCCCAATACGCCGGTATTCCTGCGTCCTCTGCCTTGACTAAGGGCAAAACCTCAATTGCGGAGGTCGCAGATTTTTAAGTGAGGGAGAAGCGTTGCAGGCAAGGCTTTGCGATTGAGGAAGGCTTAAGCCTTGTGATTGAGCAAAACGAAGCCTGCGGCGGTTATATCCGCTTAAAAACGGGTTAGGATGCTCCTTTGATGCTTAAGTTTGTGTCCGATTATGATGGCGACTATCCTCCATATTGCGACGATCGCAGCAAGAAGCAGTCTGCCTATCCTTATATACGATATTGTGTGTAGCTCAAAGTACAGACGTTCACGTTCGTAATCAGTTGTAAGGCGAATGTCCCGCTCTTTGATCTTCAACGCCTTTTCCATATACGGAAGCAGCGTATAAAGTGCAGTATTGGCATAATTATAATTCATTACGGTCTTATAAGGATCCGGATCGGAGACCGTAATACAAAGCTTCAGCACCGGAACTCTAACGGCTGAACCAACACTCCCCACCGCTTTCAGAACCGCTTTTAAGACATTGAGCCACTCCGATGAGGAAAGTCCCAAGCTCTTTACGGTATTCAGCAGCGTTTTCCCCTGCTTGGATGGCGGTTTTGACGACTTGACCTTCTTGGGCTTCTTTGACTTTGGCTTCTTCGGAAAAAGCTTTATATATCCCAAGCGGAGCTTTGCCGAGAATGTTCCTTCCTTTGCCTCAAGCTCAAGCGTTATCGGTATAAGGCAAAGCAGGGCAAATACAAGCAGTATCGCCGCTATGACTATTAAAGCAGTCAATGCCTCACCTCCGAATAATATCAGTGGATGTCCTCAATGCTAAGCTGATCGTCACCAACGGTGCTGAGCTTTTCAATGGCATCCTCAAGCTTCTTCGCCGCATCACCCGAGCTTATGTCCGGCAATGCCGGTAATTGTGACAGCTCACTTATACCCATGGTACGCAGGAAAACATCCGTTGTACGCAACAGCGATGGCCTGCCGGGAACATCAAGCTTTCCGCAACGTTCGATCAGTCCCCTGTCTATCAGCACTCCGACTGTATAGGAGCTGTCAACTCCCCTGACCTGATCTATATACGCTCTTGTGACAGGCTGGAAATATGCTACCACCGCAAGGGTTTCAAGTGCAGGCTGAGACAGCATCGGCGGCTTACGCTGCTCCAGCGTCTTGCCTATCACCGTGGCATATTCAGGTGCGGAGCACATTTGAATCGTCTTATCAAGCTTGAGGATCCTCATGCCCTTGCCGCTTTCCTCATACTCATGTCCGAGCTCTTCTGCCGCCGACCAGATATCAGCCTCGTCACGCTCAAGAATGAGCGATATCCTCGCTGCCGGAACAGGCTCTCCTGCCGCAAAAAGTATCGCTTCAATTGCGGCTTTAATATTGATTTCGTTCATTATACTACTCCTCGATCTTTTCAAGGATCTCATCTATGTTTCCGCCGATGAAGCTCAAAACATAATCGCCATCGTCACCGCTCAGGGCAACGCTGCCCATACTGCACAGCTCAAGCACCGAAATGAAGGTCGCTACAAGCTCCGAACGGCTTTTACACTCTGCGTAAAGGTCACTTAGCTTACGGTCCCCGTTTTGCAGTCCTCGTATTATCTCACCGCTCTTTGTCCTGACCTCGTATATTATCCTCGACGGTGCTATGGATCGGGTATACTCCTGCGGTGCCGAGGTGCCTCCCCTGCTCACCACATTGAGCAGAGCCTTAAAAAGATCCGCTGCATCGTGCTTATACTCATATTCGCCCTTGATCTTCGGCAAGGGCTCTGGAAGCTTTGCATAATACAAAAGTCCCGTTTCCGATGCCTTTTTAAGCTCCGGAGTTACTTTTTGCAATGCCGCATATACGTCTCTGCACTTTAAGTGCTCAAGTGAGGATATAAGTTCCTCAAGCTCCGATACCTCCTCATCTCCGGCAAGCAGAGTTCTTGTCTTGATATACAGCAAGTGCGATGCCATTTGGACAAACTCGCTTGCTATCTCAAGATCCATTTTCTCCATCTCGTCGAGATATTCAAGGTATTGGTCAAGTATCTCGGATATTTTAATATCTCTTATCTCTATTTTGTTTTTCGAAAGGAGCATCAGTATAAGGCTTAAAGGGCCGGAAAAGTCCTGAAGCTCGTTACGCTCCTTAACTACACCCTCAAGGTGAAAAGTTAAATCTTCCATATGCTTTAAAACAGCAGCCTTCCAAGAGAGTATCCCCATTCGGCAAATACGAACAGCTTATCTGTTATATATATTGTCGCAGCTTGCAGAGGATTTCCGAATATATCCGTGGCAAAGAGCAGTATGATCACTATCATACCGTAGCGTTCAAGGTGCATGAGCTTTAAATATGCCTTGTCACTCAAAAACGTGAACAGCACCTTTGATCCGTCAAGCGGCGGAATGGGTATGAGATTGAATATCGCAAGTGCCGTGCTTATATACGCAGTGAGATATAGTATCTCCATAAGGAGGCTTGAGAGCTCGGTACCCGCTGCAAAACAAGGCCAAAACACAAGCCCGTAAAAGAAGAAAAATACGCAGGCTATCAGGACATTGGCGACCGGACCGGATAGCGCGGTAATCGCAATGTCACGCTTTGGGTTTTTGAAGTATCGATAATCAAAGGGTACGGGCTTTGCCCAACCGAATTTGAACACGATCATCATTATGAGACCCATTATATCAATGTGCTTTATGGGATTAAGCGTCAGTCTGCCCATACGCTTTGCCGTGGGATCACCGAGTATATACGCCGCCAAGCCGTGGCTGAGCTCGTGGAGCGTTATGCATATAAGTGAAGGTATCACCGAGGCAATAAGCTGTAAAGGTAGGCTCCAATCAAGATTTGTGAATATGTCGGAAAAGGAATTCATGCTTTAACCTATGATACTAAGTATTTCGTTCATCAGCTCATCTCTGCCGTTGCCCTTTTCGGCGGAAAACAGTATGAGCGGGACTTCGTCCGGAAGCTCCAGATTACTGCGGATAAGGAGCTTGTTCGGCTCTATCTCACTCTTTTTCAGCTTGTCGCATTTATTTGCGACAACTACCCAATTGCAGCCGGCGCTCTTAAACCACTGTGCCATCGTGATATCATCCGCTGTGGGCTTATGCCTTGAATCGACAATCATAACACCGAGATCTATAAGTCCCTCCGTCGCGAAAAAGCTTTCCATCAGCTTTCCCCAACGCTCCTTTTCGGACTGCGATACCTTGGCATAGCCGTAGCCGGGGAGGTCGACAAAATACGCCTTGTCATCTATAAGGAAATAGTTGACGTGGACGGTCTTGCCCGGGGACTGCCCTACTCTGGCAAAGTTCTTACGATTCAAAAGCCTGTTTATGACCGACGATTTGCCTACGTTCGATTTGCCGGAAAACACTATCGAAGGTCGCTTATCGCGGATAAAACCGGATTCCGAAGCAGCCGATTTGATAAACTCGGCTCTGTTAACATTAAGCGTAGCCATGCTCTATATTACCGCCCTTCTTATTCGGGGTCTTGGGGATCATGACTTCGGTTGAGTTTTCATCGTGCATGGCACACAGTGCTATAGGCAAGGCTTTGTCTATGCTGTCAACACAGACAAAGTTCAGTGCTCCCCTGACTGTCGGATCGATCTCGTCGAGGTCGGGCTCGTTTTCAAGAGGAACTATGACCGTTTCAATGCCGTTACGCATTGCAGCCATAGTCTTTTCCTTTAGTCCGCCTATGGGCATGACTCTGCCTCTGAGGCTTACCTCACCTGTCATTGCGACATTATGGCGGACAGGGCATCCGCTGAGTGCCGATATGAGTGCAATCGTGACGGTTATACCTGCCGAGGGGCCGTCCTTGGGCACTGCACCCTCGGGGAAATGTAGGTGAATATCATTCTTCTTGTAAAAATCGGGGTCGATCTTGAGCTGTGAAGTATGGCTCCTTATATAGGTCAATGCCGCATGGCATGACTCTTTCATAACGTCACCGAGGTTTCCCGTGAGTTCAAGCTTTCCGCTTCCCGGGACTACCGCTGCTTCAACGTCAAGCACCTCACCGCCTGCCGATGTCCATGCAAGGCCTCTGACGAGACCGACTGTGTCGCTTTTCCTCTGCTGTTCGGGCTTATATTTGGGAGAGCCGAGGTAAGGGATGAGGGCTCCGCTTCTTAAAGACACGCTCTTTCTTTCACTTTCCGTGAGATGAACCACAGTCTTTCTGCAAACGGTAGCAATATTTCTTTCAAGATTTCTGACACCGGATTCCTTGGTGTAGAGTGCTATGATCTCCCTTATGGCATCGTCGCTTATCTTGAGCTGTGTTGCCTTTAGACCATGCTTTTTACGCTGCTTGGGGACAAGATAGCTCTTTGCGATGCTGAGCTTTTCCTCATCGGTATAGGAATTGAGCTCGATAACTTCCATTCTGTCAAGCAAGGGTCTGGGGATGGTATCTGTCGTATTGGCAGTTGCGATGAAGAAAACATCCGACAGATCATAGGGCAGCTCAACAAAGTTATCACGGAAGTTCTTGTTCTGCTCGGGGTCAAGAACTTCAAGAAGTGCCGATGAGGGATCGCCCTTATGGCTTGAGCCGAGCTTGTCTATCTCGTCGAGGATCATAACGGGGTTTGAGCTGTTTGCGGTACGAAGTCCGGATATGATCCTACCGGGCATGGAGCCGAGGTATGTCTTACGGTGACCTCTTATCTCCGCTTCATCATCTATACCGCCGAGGGATATGCGGACGGATTTTCTGCCCAGTGCCTTGGCGATAGACAGGGCTATGCTTGTCTTACCGGTTCCGGGAGGGCCTACAAGACAAAGCAATGCTCCGCCGGTCTCGGGTGCAAACTGCCTTACGGCAAGGTATTCTATAATGCGTTCCTTGACCTTATAAAGTCCGAAATGGTCATTATCAAGTTGCTTTCTTGCCGCATCTATTCCCTTACGATCTACAGTCCTGATATTCCACGGAAGCTCAAGGCAGGTGTCGAGATAGCCTCTTATAACACTGGCTTCCGCAGATCCGAAGGGCTGCTTTTGAAGTCTGGAGACTTCCTTTAAAAGCTTCTTCTCACTGTCCTCCGGAAGATTGAGGGCAAGGATCTTTTCCCTGTATTCGTAGGTCTCATCGCCGTCATCCTCCCCAAGCTCATGTTGGATCACCTTCATTTGCTCGCGGAGATAGTACTCACGCTGGCTCCTGTTCATCTGCTCATTTGTTGCCTCGGTGAGCTCCTGCTCATAGCTGAGAACGTCGCTTAGATGATTTACATACTCAATGACCGACTCAAGGCGGATCAAGGGGTCGGTATACTCAAGAAGGGTCTGCTTGTCACTATAGAACAGGTTTAGCATCTGTGCCACTCTGTTAGCAAGTACGCCGGGCTTTTTTGCGGTTATGATGCTGAACATATTCATCGGTGCGGTATTATCTATAAGCTGTGCATTATCGTGCAAAAGGTCGACGCACACTCTCATGAGCGTGGAAGAACGTCTTTCATCCGTTACCTCAAGATCGGGAACGGGACGCACGATGCCCATAAAACAGGGATCATCCGAATGTACCGATACCAAGCGTGCTCTGTAAAGTCCCTCAACGCTTACGGCACTTGTTTTGCCCGATGCGTTTGACACCGAGGTAATATGGCAGACAACACCGATACGGTATATGTCGTTCGCAGTCGGTGCGGCAACGGACGCATCCTTTTGAGTAGCAAGGAATATATCATATCCGGTATTTACCGCTGCAGTGAGAGCGGCAAGAGACTGCCGCCTTTCAACGTTGAAGCTCATATAAACATCGGGAAACGCCGTCAATCCCCTGAGGGGAATGATCGGAAGCTCTCTCGGTTCAAATTTATCCATTACGTTATTTTTCCTCCTTGGGGATATAAAAAGTGCAGGGTGAGACAGTGCCCCATCCTGCATTTTGCCGACGGTGGCTGGGTTTACGGTCCCGTCAGCTAATCAATTATTGCGAATTATTTCGGGGCTGGTGTTGTTGTTAACGCAATCGGCGGTAACTATCACCTTCTGTATGTCCTTTTCGGACGGCACTCCGTACATTATATCGGTCATGATATTTTCCATGACGCTGCGGAGTCCTCTTGCACCTATCTTCATTTCAATCGCCTTATCGGCTATCGCTTCAAGTGCCTCGGGCTCATAGTCAAGCTCAACACCGTCAAATTCCATAAGTGCCTTATACTGCTTTGTCATTGCGTTCTTGGGCTCGGTGAGTATCCTGACAAGGTCTGCCCTGTCAAGAGACTTGAGCGGTGCAATAACGGGAAGTCTGCCGATGAGCTCCGGTATGATGCCGAACTTCAGCAGATCATGCTGCTGTGCCTGTGCCAAAAGATCACCTGAATCAAGGTCTCCCGCACTTCTGATCTGGGCACCGAAGCCGATGCTCTTTTTATCGGTACGCTTTTCTATGATCTTATCCAGACCGTCAAAAGCTCCGCCGCAGATGAAAAGTATATTTGTCGTATCGACTTTGATAAACTCCTGATGGGGGTGCTTTCTTCCGCCCTGGGGAGGAACATTTGCGACCGTTCCCTCAAGCAGCTTTAGAAGTGCCTGCTGGACACCTTCACCGGAAACATCCCTTGTTATGGATGTATTCTCGCTTTTGCGTGCTATCTTGTCTATCTCGTCGATATATATAATGCCTCTCTCGGCACGCTCGACATCGAAATCAGCGGCTTGCAGAAGTCTGAGCAAAATGTTCTCAACGTCCTCACCGACATAGCCTGCTTCTGTAAGCGTCGTCGCATCGGCTATCGCAAAGGGAACATTCAGCATTTTTGCAAGGGATTGTGCGAAAAGAGTTTTGCCGCTACCGGTGGGTCCGATGAGCAGAATATTGCTCTTTTGAAGCTCAACATCGTTATCGCCTGCAAGGAATATTCTCTTATAGTGATTATAGACAGCCACGGACAGAACGATCTTTGCCCTGTCCTGACCGATTATATATTCGTCCAGCTTGCTCTTTATTTCAGCAGGCTTGGGGAGCTCGTCAAAGCCGACTTCTTCGGAATCGAAATCATCGTTATCGATATCGGATCCTTCACCGACGATGCTCATACAAAGCCTGACGCATTCATCGCATATATAAGCCGAATTGCCCGCTATAAGTCTGTTGACCTGAGCCTGCGTTTTACCGCAGAACGAACAACGAAAGCTCTTTCTTTCTTCGGTTTTTGCCATGCCTACACCTCAAAATCATATTTAGGCTTTATGCCAAATTTGGGGGAACAGGTTTTGTTCCCCCAAGTCTTATTAACGCTTTGCAATGACCTTGTCTATAAGACCGTAGTCCATTGCTTCCTGAGCCGACATAAAATAGTCACGCTCACAGTCATGCTCGATGGTCTCTATCGCCTTACCGGTGTTCTCGGCAAGTATACGATTGAGGTTACGCTTGATCTTGAGTATCTGCTCTGCCTGGATCTGAATATCCGTACACTGACCTTGGCTGCCGCCGGAGGGTTGATGTATCATAATTTCGGAGTTGGGCAGTGCAAGACGCTTTCCCTTTGCACCGCTTGAGAGCAGAAATGCACCCATAGATGCCGCAAGTCCTATGCAGATCGTGGAAACATCCGGCTTAATATACTGCATGGTGTCGTAGATCGCCATACCTGCCGTCACGCTGCCGCCGGGGCTGTTGATATAAAACTGTATGTCCTTGTCGGGATCCTGTGCTTCCAGATAAAGAAGCTGGGCTACGATGAGGCTTGCGGTCGCATCATTGACCTCCTCCGACAGCATTATTATACGGTCGTTGAGAAGTCTCGAAAAAATATCGTAGGAGCGTTCTCCTCTGCCTGTCTGTTCTACTACATAAGGTACTAAACTCATAATATAAGTCTCCTTTCCATATTCAGCTCATCCAGGAGATCATATCCAAATACCGACTTTTCTATTCGGCTTATTCCTCGGATACGGTTGCAGATTCGATAATGATCTTTGTTGCCTTTTCCTTCTTGAACTCGTTCTTTATAAACTCAAGACCGAAGTAGCCGAGAATGTCCTCGGGCTTTGCATTGACAGTCTCTGCTGCACCCTTAACATACTCGTCGGTCTCTTCCTCGGTGACTTCGATATTCTCAGCCTCGATAACTGCCTCAAGCAGAAGATCCTGCTTTACCTGATACTCTGCTGCGGGGCGAAGGCTTGCGTCAACGGTCTCCTTGTCAAGACCCATGAGCTTCATGAGGTCCTCGGTGGAAACATCGTCACCCTGTACGCCGAAGTTGGCTGCATAGCTGCGGAGGATCTCGTTGAGCTTAACGTCGATCATGGTCTCGGGAACCTCAACGGTGAGGTTGTCACAAGCTTTGGTCATGATATCGGTGCGGAACTTTGCCTCAACCTCGTCGGTCTTTGTCTTTTCCATACCGCTTCTGACATCGGCCTTGTACTCCTCAAAGGTATCGAACTCGGAAACGTCCTGAGCAAATTCGTCATCCAGCTCGGGAAGCTCGGGAGTGGTGAGGCTGTTGAGCTTTACTTTAAATACAACTGC
The DNA here is from genome assembly GCA_964446815.1 of uncultured Oscillospiraceae bacterium. Taxonomy (GTDB): domain Bacteria; phylum Bacillota; class Clostridia; order Oscillospirales; family Oscillospiraceae; genus F23-B02. The sequence goes on from CAYUQN010000019.1 coordinate 14,401, forward strand.
CTTACCTGCAAGATCTGCAACATAGTCCTCGGGGAAGGTGACATTTATCTCCTTCTCCTCACCTATGTTCATGCCGATGACCTGCTCCTCAAAGCCGGGAACGAACATACCTGAGCCGAGCTCGAGGTTAAATGCATCTGCCTTGCCGCCTTCAAAGGGTTCGCCGTCAAGATAACCGTCAAAGTCGATGTTTGCGGTGTCGCCGTCCTGAGCCTCACGCTCAACGCTGATAACACGGGCGTTGCGCTTTGCAGTATTGCGGATCTGCTTCATAACGTCATCTTCGGTGACTTCGGCAGACTGCTTTGTTGCGGAAAGATTCTTATACTCACCGAGGGTGACCTGAGGATAGAGCTCAAGTGCGAAGGTGACATTGAAGCTCTTATCTTCCTCGACATTAAGATCGACTATTGCGGGAGTGCCGATGATCTTGAGACCGGCATTCTCAAATGCATAGTTATATGCCACAGGGCACAGATCATCTATTGCATCCTGATAAAACACCTCGGCACCGAACATACCCTCGATGATGGCACGGGGGGCTTTGCCCTTTCTGAAGCCGGGGACGTTGATGGAATTTTTATTCTTCTTGTAAGCGGCATTGACAGCAGCTTCGAATTCCTCGGGGCTGACTTCGACCTGAACATTGGCGGTCTTATTCTCTTTGTTTTCTACATTCTTGATAATCATTTACTGACTTCCTCCTAAAATGTTCTTGCAAACACTTATGCATAATAGCAGATTACGCCGTCAAAAGCAATGCTTTTATTTGAATTATATACATATTTAAAGCAACTTTTGAGGCTTAAAATCAACATAATCGGCTGAAATGAGTCGAAACTCCGTGCCGTCGAGTGTTCCGTTAAAGGAATATGCACAGCTTACGGCATGAAGATGACCGTAGCAGCATAGGCGTACCTCGTATTTTTTTAGCAGATCAAGGATATCGCTGCACTCATACTGTAGGTATTTCGGCGGATAATGGAGGAACACAAGCTTCTCCCCCTCACCTGCCGATATGAGCGATGCCTCAAGTCGCATCGTCTCTCTCTGCATTATTTTTTTGTCATGTGAATTGCCCTTGAGCTCCTCGTAAAACCAACCTCTTGTACCGCAAAGCTTTATGCCTTGATAGTCAAAGCTGTTGTTATGCAGTATATCTATCGTTGTGATATCGTTCTCGGCAAAAAAGTTTTTTGCTTTCGTAGCCGTTGACCACCAGTAGTCATGATTGCCCTTCAGAATTATCTTCCTCCCCGGAAGCTTGTCGATAAATCGAAAGTCCTCAAGCGACTCCTTCATGCTCATCCCCCAGCTTATATCGCCGCAAATGACCGTAAGATCGTCATCCGTAAGCTCGGAAAAGCCGCTATTGAGCTTTTCGATGTAACCAGTCCATCGACCTCCGAACACTTCCATCGACTTATTGCTGCCGAGAGAAAGATGCAGGTCTCCGATCGTATATAAAGACATACTTCCTCCGTATAAAAGCTCGCATCTCCGTAAATAATACTGTTGCCGATGGCAAGCATAATAACGGAGGTTAAAATAATGAGTGACAAAAAAATCAGGACAAACGAAATAACAGGTGTAGGCTGCGAGGTAACACAGTGCAAATACAACACCGTAGACAGCAAGTGCTCCGCTTCTCATATCAGTGTTCAGAACGAGAGAGCAAGCACCAAGTCGGAGACCTACTGCTCCACCTTCTGTCCGAGGGGCTGCTGCGACTGACGGGAGAGATCCCGTTACATATCAGGAGAGGAACCCCTTTACCTCATCCTTCATTGCTTCGGGCGATATAGCATCGTTAAAACGCTTCTCACGGCGGTCAAGCTCCTTTAAGGGTGCAGGTGCCGGAATACCGCAAAGCTCGGAGAGCTTTTCGATGTGCAAGGCATTGCCGTCGTCACATTCCGAGCCCAAGGCTTTGAGAACGCTGTCACTGAATTTAAAGGGGCTGGCAGTCGAAACTATGACAGTGGGACGGGGGATCTCCCTTGCCCTGCGTCTGTCCGCAAGCACCCTATATGCAACGGCGGTATGGGTATCGATGAGATATCCGAATTCATCCCAAACCTTTTTAATGGTCTCCAAAGTTCCGATATCGTCACAGCAGCCACCCTCAAAGCACTCGAATATCGCAGCTTTAAGCTCATCATCAACAGTGTAAACACCGGTTTCGGAGAGCTGCTTCATATAGTCGGATACTTGCTTTGAGCTATTTGAAAGATTGTAAAGTAAACGCTCCAGGTTGCTCGATACGAGAATGTCCATAGAGGGAGAAAGCGTACACTTAAACTCTCTGTTTCTGTTATACTCACCGTTTTCGAGGAAGTCGGTAAGTACGTTGTTTTCATTGGATGCACATATCAGCCTTCCTATGGGGAGACCCATTTGACGTGCATACCAGCCTGCAAGTATATTGCCGAAGTTTCCGGTAGGTACACAGAAATCTACAGCTTCACCGTAAGGGATGCAGCCGGAGTTGACATAGTCGCAATAGGCGGAAAAATAGTAGACTATCTGAGGCAGGAGACGACCCCAGTTGATAGAATTTGCAGACGAAAGGAAGCAGCCCTTTTCGTTCAATTCATCGGCAAGTGCCTTGTCGGAAAACAGTCTCTTAACACCGCTTTGGGCATCATCGAAATTGCCGTACACGGCAGTTACTCCGACGTTGCTTCCTCTCTGGGTTATCATTTGCAGCTTTTGAGCCTCCGATACGCCGCCGTGGGGATAGAACACCTGTATCATAGTTCCCTCAACATCGGCAAAGCCCTCGAGTGCCGCCTTACCGGTATCTCCGCTTGTGGCAACAAGTATGCAGACCTTACGCTTTTCACCGCACTTTTTTAGAGATGCGGTCAAAAGATGAGGCAAAAGCTGCAATGCCATATCCTTGAATGCACAGGTGGGGCCGTGGTAAAGCTCCAGCACGGCAGTCTTATTGTTCAAAACATGAAGCGGTGCAACGGCAGGATCGTCATAGCTCGATCCGTATGCGGCATTGACAAGCGCTTTTAGCTCATCTTCACTGAACTCGTCAAGGTATTTAGACATTATGTAAACCGCTCTGCCGCAATAATCAAGGGGCAGGAGCGATCTTATTTCGTCATCGCTGAGCGTGGGTATGCTCTCGGGTACAAAGAGTCCGCCATCGGGTGCAAGGCCTCTGCTTATGGCTTCGGCTGCAGTGACTTTAAACTCCGAATCTCTTGTGCTGAAATATTTCATAATTACACCTCAAAAGCGTTTTCTATATGATTTATCCTTGCCTTAGGTCCAAGGACACCTTCATGCCAATAGAGCTCCAAAACATCGAAGCGAGGCTGCTTTTCGGTCTCGTGACGCTGCAAATAGAGCTGTGCCGCAGTGATGATGCGACGCTGCTTTGAATATGTGACAAATTCCCTTGCTTCACCGTGGTCACTGCTTTTTCGGAGCTTGACCTCAACAAAGGCTATATATTCTCCGTTCTCGGCTATGATATCTATCTCTCCCTGACGGCAGGAAAAGTTGGTATCTACCACTCTGTAACCGTGGAGCTTCAGATATGCAGCCGCTTTCTTTTCACCCCATACGCCTAATTCTCTGCTGTCCATCAGTGCATCTTCCTCAAAAAGCTCGGTCGGTGGATCTCGCATGGGCCATGCTCTCGCAATGCCTCATAGTGCAGCTTTGTTCCGTAGCCCTTATGCTGCTCAAAGTGGTATTCGGGAAACTTCTCCGCCATTTCGAGCATATAACGGTCACGGCTCACTTTTGCCAGTACGGATGCTGCGGCAATATCGGCACAAAGGGAATCACCTTTAATAACACATCTGCTGTTTAGCTTAATATCCTTGTTTCTGTTTCCGTCTATGAGTGCAAGCTCGGGGTTTACGTTAAGTCCCTCGATCGCTCTGTTCATTGCAAGCATCGTTGCACCGAGGATGTTGAGCGTTTCGATCTCCTCAACAGTTGAAAAAGCTATAGAATACGCCGTTGCTTTTTCTTTTATCTCGTCAAATAGTGCATCACGCTTTGCGGCACTGAGCTTTTTGGAGTCGTTGAGTCCTGCTACTTCAAGTCCCTTTGGCAAGATGACCGCAGCAGCGTACACACGTCCTGCAAGAGGGCCTCTGCCTGCTTCATCAACTCCGCAGATAAGCGAATAGCCCTCTGAGTATATTTCGTTTTCAAGTTCCCAAAGATCAGTCATCCGGTTGCTCCAAGCTCAATCTGCCAAGCTTGCCGTCATGGTATTCACTGAGCAGAGTATTTGCCATACGCTCCATGTCGTATTCGCCTTTTGATACAAGAAAGCCCCTCTTTTTAGCTGCCGCTTCCAAGAGCTCATAGCCGTTTAAGGAAAGGTCGGGCTCTATCTTATATCTGTCCGACAATGCCTGAGGGTACATTTTGCACAGTCTGAGCATAAAGTTGGCACCCAAGGTCTCACGGTCGAGGACATCGGACTTAATGGCATTGGTTATCGCAAGCAGCTCACCGACCTCTTGAGAGTCAAACTTAGGCCAGAGTATGCCCGGGGTATCGAGAAGATCGAGTCCCCTGTCGATATTGATCCACTGCTTGCCCCTTGTAACTCCCGGCTTGTCCCCTGCTATGGCTGCTTTTCGTCCTGCGACTTTATTAATAAATGTAGATTTTCCTACATTGGGTATACCGAGTATCATCACTCTCAAGGGTCTTGATTGACCCTTAGCCGCATATTCCTCCAGCTTATCGGAAAGAAGCTCCCTGACGCTTTTGGAGAAATTGTTTACACCCTTGCCGCTTTTTGCATCTGTGAGGATGACCTTTAAGCTCTGAGCTTCAAAATAACGTGCCCATGCTGCGGTAACATCCTTATCGGCTAAATCGCAGCGGTTTAAAATCACAAGCCTCGGCTTACCTGCCGCCAAACGGTCGATATCCGGATTGCGGCTTGATCTCGGTATCCTCGCGTCAAGTATCTCACATACAGCATCAACAAGCTTTATATTGTCCTCGATCATACGCTGTGCCTTAGTCATATGACCGGGGAACCACTGTATATTCATTTTTTCATATGCGTTATCTGCCATGTCATTCTCCGTAGGGGCTACCTATCCTATCAAGGGGGAACATCACAAACACTACCTTGCCGAGTATAAGCCTTGTATCGACCATGCCGATCTCGGCTTTACGGCTGTCGGTCGATCTGTTTCTGTTATCACCCATCACGAAAACACAGCCCTCCGGCACCGTCTGAGGTCCTGCGAAATCAATGGGGATGTAGGTGAAATCTGCCGTATAGGGCTCATCAAGTGCAACACCGTCGACGTAAACAATGCCTTTTTCAAAGTCGATATCAACAGTCTGTCCCTCTGTGGCGATGACACGCTTTACAAGAGCCTCGGACTTATACTCATCCTTACGGAACACGACGATATCTCCCTGCTCGGGAGTATAGAAAAGATCGGTCACGATCATCTTATCCCCGTTAAAAAGCGTATTGTTCATCGATGATCCGCTGACATCAACAGGATGGACAAGGAACACAAAGACAAGTATGCACAGCACAAGAGCCGTGACTATGCTCTGTGCCCATTCGTATGCCTCTCCTCTGATAGTAGTCTTTTCCTCAATTATATCGAATTCTTTGGCTTTCTTTTTCATCGCTGTGCCTCTTTATAATTAGTTTATTAAAGTATTATACACCACAAGTCTTTTCTAAAGCAACAAAAAAATTATCGTGAAACCCGAATGGGTTTTGCGACAAGAGAAAACAAAAAAAGAGGCTTTCGCCTCTTTTTTCAGCTTTAAAAAGCTGAAAAAAGCCGCCGGTCATTTTGAATACTCAAAATGACGCTTCGCTGTAGGTCTTGCTAACAAGACCTTTTTGCGGCGACAATCCGATTCGAGGTGGGTCTTAACCCCCTCGAGCTCCCCCGCTGCTTAATTGCTTTTTCAGTCAAGTATAGTTTTTGAAGATACTAACAAAAAAAGAGGCTTTCGCCTCTTTTTTTGACTTAATGTGGGTCGTGAGCTTACAGACGCTCCTTGACCTTTGCACTCTTACCGACTCTCTCACGGAGGTAGTAGAGTTTTGCCCTACGCACTTTACCTCTGCGGACGGTCTCAACAGAGACGATAGAGGGAGAGTGTACGGGGAAGACCTTCTCACAGCCTACGCCGTAGGAAATACGACGAACGGTGATGGTCTCATTGATGCCGCCATGCTTCTTGGCAATGATGGTGCCTTCGAAAGCCTGGTTACGTTCACGGCTGCCTTCCTTTACACGGACGGTGATGCGAACGGTGTCACCGACATTGAGTGTGGGCAGTTCGGGCTTCATGTACTGTTCGCTGAGAATTTTGACCAGATCCATAATCTAATCCTTCCTTTTCTTTAAGGCGTTCATACCGTTGGGTGCATCGACCTCGGCAGCGGACCGCTTGATAGCTTGCACACGCAAGCCATGGTATCATAGCACAATTGCTTTGATATTGCAAGCTTTTTTTAGAAAAACACCTGCATTTCACTGTCAAATATCTCAATTCTGCGGAATTTTGCAAAATCGGGGCATATATCCGGTGAAAGCTGACGCATTGCGGAAACGATATGCTCGGGATTCAGTGTCGGTTCCTGTGCCGAAATCAGTGCCGAGAGGCTTACACCTTCCCCTTTTGCCTCAAAAGATATCTCCTTTATGGCAGGAATGATATCGCTTTGACCCACTCCCCTTTTGGTCTTTTTCTCGATAACGATACTGTCCTGTGCAAAAAAGGCTTCAAGCTTCTTTTGCATTTCCTTACAGTCCCTATCATCGTACTCGAGTATGCCCTCTATTGAAAGCCACTTTATATCCTTTACCTTACGTTCGGAGGAGTATACGGTTTGGATATCAATGCCCTCCGGCATCTGCTTTTTCAGCTCGGTCAGTATTATATCGGGTGAAACATCCTCCGCAAGCTTGAAATCCATGATCTCGCATACGCTTTCACAGCCTACCGAAAGCGGCAGGGCGATCGAAATATTGGGGTGTGGATTGAAGCCCTCGGAATACTTCAGGCGTATTTCCGCTCTCAAAAATGCCCTCGTTATCGTTCTCATGAGGTCGAGGTGGGATATATACACCGCTCTGCCGGTTTTTGAAAATCTCATTCTAAGCTTATCCATCACAGCGTCCTCCGCTCAATGCTCTTGCACCGCAGCCTGCACACTGCATACGGCAATCGGTTATATGCTTTTCGTCGCATCTGGAATACTCACGCTCTTTCCAAAGATGCGATCTTTTTACTCCGACATCGACGATATCCCACGGCAGCACCTCATCCTTACCTCGTTCCCTATGTGCGTAGAACTCGGGGCTGAGCTCGGCATCGTCAAACGCCTTCATCCAACGGTTGAAGTCGAAATAATCCGTCCATGCTTCAAGTCTTCCGCCGCTACGCCATACGTTTTCGATGACCTTGCCCATTCTCCTGTCACCTCTCGAGAGGGTGGCTTCAATGTAGCTGGTCTGGGGATCGTGCCAATTGTAAACGACATTCTTTGCTATTATTGCTTTTCGCAAAAGCTCGACCTTGGAGATATACTCCTCCATGGTATTCTGCTTTTCCCACTGGAAAGGACTGTGAGGCTTAGGTACAAAGCAGGAGGTCGATACGGTTATACGCACCCCTCTGTTCTTATTCTTTGAATACAGTCTCCATGTGTGAAGCACCTTATTTGCAAGCTCCGCTATGCCCAAAATATCCTCCTCGGTCTCTGTGGGGAGTCCGAGCATAAAATAGAGCTTGACGGTATTCCATCCGCCCTCAAATGCCAGCTTGCAGGTATTGAGAAGATCGTCCTCGGTGACATTCTTGTTGATAGCATCACGGAGTCGCTGGCTTCCGGCTTCGGGGGCAAAGGTAAGTCCGCTCTTTCTCGTCTTTTGTATACGGTGCATGATCTCAATGGAAAAGTTGTCCGCTCTAAGCGATGGCAGGGACAGTCCTATACTTCTCGGCTCACAGTATTCCAAAAGTCCGTCACAAAGTTCGGGAAGCTTTCTGTAATCGCTGGAGCTTAAAGACAGGAGGGTTATGTCCTGACAGCCTGTATTTTTAAGCAGTGCCTTGCCCTGCTCTATCAGAAGATCAACGCTTTTTTCTCTTATCGGTCTGTAGGTATGACCTGCCTGGCAGAAGCGACAGCCTCGTATGCAACCTCTGAAAAGCTCAAGATTTACCCTGTCATGCACGACCTCGGTCGACGGCACTATGGGATCAAGCGGAAACTCTACGCTGTCAAGATCCTCGATGATACGTTTTTGTACTCTTTGAGGTGCTCCGTCCTTTATATCGAATCTCAGAATCGTTCCGTCGTCGTTATAAATCGGGGTGTAGAACTCGGGGACATATATTCCGCCGATTTTGGCGGCTTCGGTCAAAAACGAAAGCTTGTCCCAGCCCTCGGATTTGGCTGTATTGAGAAGCTCAAGAAGCTCATTGTTCATTTCCTCGCCCTCACCGAGGAGGAAGATATCCACAAAGTCCGCCATCGGCTCGGGATTGAGTGCGGCGGTTCCGCCTAGGACAACGAGCGGAAGCAGCGATTTGCGTTCACTGCGATGTATCGGCACTCCTGCCATGTCCATCATATCCAGCACCGTGGAATATGCCATCTCATAGCCTACGGAGAATGCAAGGACATCGTGCTCCGATATCGGGTCTCCGCTCTCAAGGGCATAAAGCGGTATACCTGCCTTCTTCTGCTCCTCATACATATCGCCCCAAGGTGCGAAAACTCTTTCACACCACACATAGGGCAAGGAGTTCATGGTCGAATAGAGTATGCTCATACCGAGATTGGACATTCCGATCTCGTAAATATCGGGAAAGCAAAATGCCACTCTCAGACTCACGCTTTCCCTGTCCTTTATTATCTGATTAAACTCTCCACCGGTGTATCTCGCCGGCTTCTGCACCTTAGGCAGTATTCTTTCAAGTCTTTTATCCATCATACGCTCCATTGTGTTGATGCTTGCATTTTACAACAATTTATCTGATTTTACAATAGCCCTCGAATTTTCATTTGCGAAACCAGAAGAATGAGTGCTGCGAGTAATATTGCCCTACCCCATTCTGTATTGATATTAAAGCCGCCAAGGAGTGCAAGTGCAGCCGATAGCACGACACCCACGGTAATACAAACGCCATCGGCTCTGTCCTCTCCGATGGCAGCAGCAAGCAGGCACCTCATCATTCTGCCGCCATCGAGCGGAAGTATGGGGAGAAGATTGTATGTTGAGAGCAAAACACCGAAGCCGGAGCAGGTCAACAGAAAATCGCTGTTATAGTATCTCCCCAAATATGAACATAAGTAGGCAAATATGATTCCCGACAGTGGTCCCGACAGCAGCGATATGAATTCTTCAATACGGTTTTTGAGACCGCAATAGCTGATGCACATTCCGATCATGCTCATTTTGAATCCTCTTATTCTTCCGTCGAACAAAGTCAGTGCGGCAATATGCCCAAGCTCATGAAACGCAATAGCAAGCAGCAGGGCAAAAAGCATTGTAAAACCACAGAAAAAATAGAGCAACGAAAGCAATATTATCGCTCCCGTGCTCATGTCAAGCCGATTCATATGTAAAACTCCGGATTCAGATATACTCCGTTGCATTGCAATTCAAAGTGCAGATGCGGACCGGTTGCCGAGCCCGTCTGACCGACAAGGGCGATGACATCGCCTCGACTAATACTGCCGCAGCCTACACGCAGCTCACTGCAATGAGCATAGAGAGTTCGGTATCCGTTTTCGTGGGTCATAACTATATAGTTGCCGTATCCATCATCGTAGCCTGCCGCTATAACGGTACCGTCGGCAAAGGCTCTTATCTCCGTCCCCTCCGCTGCCGCAAGATCGGTGCCGTAATGAAACTTCACCTCATTTTTTATAGGATGCATACGGTAGCCGAAACCACTTGACCGCACTCCGTCAATTGGATTTTCGTATTCAAGCTCCAATGTCGGCATATCATAGCTGACATCAGTCGGTAGCCCGTACTCTGAATACCGAGATTGTGTGCAGATGAACACCGCTCTTTTGAAATCCGATGCAGTGGGAAGCTTGGGTAATTTCAGCTCGAGCCCTTTTTGTGAGGAAGCTTGAACCATTCGGGGGCTATCATTTGTATGCACGTCGACCTCAATGACATCGTCCTCGTTTTCGAAAAATGCTTCAAAAAAGTTGCCGGAGGTCAGTGAACTGCCTATCGCAAGCAGGGTATCCGTGTCCTCCATTTCATCTTCAAACGCTGCTTTGATCTCATGGGATATATTCTCCGAAAGCTCCGGTGACGTGAGCTTTATCGCTGTCAATATTATAAATACAGCGGAGCATATGTAAAGCTTAGTGTGCTTCAAACGCTCACCCCCTCTTAATAATATATGATGTACCATGAGCGAATATGACGGCGATATTTCTACTTGACATTTTCAAGAAGGCTTATTATAATAATTAGGCTCACGGGGTGTAGCGCAGATGGTAGCGCGCTTGGTTCGGGACCAAGAGGCCGGGAGTT
>CAYUQN010000020.1:0-24941 GCA_964446815.1 uncultured Oscillospiraceae bacterium
CCGAGAAAATGATAAGCCTTGGCAAGAAGAAGGATCTGGCGGCATACCGTCAGGCACTTGGATTCATCACCCGTGAAGATGTTGCCAAGAAGACCTTTGACGAACTGTCTGTCAAGTACGCCGACCGTAACGGCGGCTACACCCGCATCACCCGCATCGGACCCCGCCGCGGCGATGCAGCCGAGATGGCAGTCATCGAACTCATCTGAGTTAAATCCCAAAGCACCATGCAGAAGCATGGTGCTTTTTTCATGCGGCTTAATATAAATCGCAAAATAAATTATATAAAACTATTGACAAAAGATTTTTGCGGGATTAAAATAGCAGTATAAAAAGAGAGGAGTGCGATCATGAAGAAAACGCTTTACAGTCTGATGCTCAGTGAGGAGGTCGTCAATGAGATCGACCGCCTTGCACATAAATACGGCACCAACCGTTCCAATCTCATAAATCAGATACTTGCCGAACATGTGAATCTCGTCACCCCCGAACGCCGCATAAACGAGGTCTTTCGGGCGATCGAGCAGCTCCTTTCGCCGTCCCGTGAGCTGGTACCCTTTTTTGCTCCGAACGCTCCGACCATGTCGCTTAAAAGCTCACTGGAGTATAAATACCGTCCCACGGTGAAGTACGAGGTCGAGCTGTACCGGGGTGACAGTGATATGCTGGGTGAGCTGAGTGTCGTGTTCAGAACGCAGTCGGCGGCACTTATCGCTTCCATGACAGACTTTTTCCGCCTCTGGAAGAGCATTGAGGATGCGCATCTTCGTCCGATGCTGGGAGCCAATGCGCCGAGTTATGCCCTGTACGACGGCAAATTTGTCCGCAGCATTGCAATACCGCAGCGAGACTGCTCATCCGATGAGCTGGCGGGCGTCATATCCGAGTACATTAAGCTTTTCGATACCATGATGAAGGGCTGGCTCTCCGGCCGCTATGACGCAAGGGAGATCGAAGCCTGCTACTATTCGCTTTTAAGGAGGAGCGAGATCCTCATCTGACAAGGGAGGTAATTTTATGAACGCTCAAAACTTTACGCAAAAATCCATAGAGACGATCCAGACCGCCAAAAATATGGCGGTCGAGAGCAATAATCAGTATATAATGCCGGAGCATCTGCTCTATGCCCTGATCGATCAGGAGGGCGGTCTCATTCCCTCACTGTTTTTAAAGCTTGGGGCGGACTGCAATGCGATGCTCTCGGAGCTTGACACCGAGATAGGGAAGCTGCCCAAAGTTGGCGGCGACTTTGAGGTTTACTTCTCCCGTGAGGCGGAGAGGGTGCTTGCTGCTGCGGAAAAGACGGCAAAGAGTCTGAAGGACGAGTACATTTCAGTTGAGCATATCATGCTCGGCATATTCGCAGCCGGAACCGCTGCTACAAAGCGTATACTCTCGGAGCATAATGTAAACAGATCGAACTTTTCGGCGGAGCTTTCCAAGGTGAAAAGCGGCCCCGTGACCGGTGACGACCCCGAAAGCACCTACGACGCACTGAAAAAGTACGGCACCGACCTTGTCGAGAGGGCGAGGAACAACGAGCTCGACCCTGTTATCGGCAGGGACGCTGAGATCAGAAATGTCATACGCATACTCTCCCGCAAGACGAAGAACAACCCTGTACTCATCGGTGAGCCGGGTGTCGGCAAAACGGCGATAGCGGAGGGACTTGCGCAGAGGATAGTCCGCGGAGATGTTCCCGAGGGGCTTAAAAACAAGACGATCTTTTCGCTGGACATGGGATCGCTCATAGCCGGTGCAAAGTACAGAGGCGAATTCGAGGAAAGACTCAAGGCGGTGCTTGAGGAGATCCGCAAATCCGAAGGCGGGATCATCCTCTTCATCGATGAGCTGCACACCATCGTCGGTGCGGGCAAGACCGAAGGCAGCATGGATGCGGGAAATCTTTTAAAGCCGCTGCTTGCAAGGGGTGAGCTGCACTGCATCGGCGCGACGACCCTTGATGAGTACCGAAAGTACATCGAAAAGGATGCGGCACTCGAACGAAGGTTCCAGCCGGTCACGGTTTCCGAGCCGACGGTCGAGGACACTGTCTCGATACTCAGGGGCTTAAAGGAACGCTACGAGGTATTCCACGGCGTCAGGATCCACGACAACGCACTTGTTGCCGCGGCAACGCTGTCGAATCGCTATATCTCCGACCGTTTTCTCCCCGACAAGGCGATAGACCTTGTTGATGAAGCCTGCGCCCTGATCCGCACGGAGATAGACTCCATGCCCTCGGAGCTGGACGATATTCGCCGCAAGATAATGCAGCTTGAGATCGAGGAGACGGCACTGAAAAAGGAGACCGATCGTCTGTCGATGGACAGGCTCGAAAAGCTCAGGGGAGAGCTTGCGGTATTAAAGGACGAGTTCAACGAGAAGAAGTCCCGCTGGGAGGCGGAGAAGAGCGGTGTTGACGAGGTCAAAAAGCTCAAAAGCGAGATCGAGCGCAAGCATGCCGAGATCGAGCAGGCGCAGCTTCGCTATGAGTACGAGACCGCCGCAAGGCTCAAGTATGCGGAGCTTCCCGTTCTGGAGAAGCAGCTTGCCGATGCCGAACGGCGCAGTGAGAGCCGCAGCGAAAGCAGCATGGTACACGACACTGTTACCGATGAAGAGATAGCGGGCATCGTCGCAAAGTGGACGGGCATCCCCGTTGCAAAGCTCATGGAAGGCGAACGGGAGAAGCTGCTGCACCTTGACGATATTCTGCATAAACGAGTGATCGGTCAGGACGAAGCGGTGCAAAAGGTCACGGAGGCTATACTCAGATCCCGTGCGGGCATTGCGGATCCCGACCGCCCGATAGGAAGCTTCATGTTCCTCGGACCCACGGGTGTCGGCAAGACGGAGCTTGCAAAGGCTCTGGCGCAGGCACTTTTCGATGACGAGCACAGCATGGTGCGTATCGATATGACGGAGTATATGGAGAAGTTCTCCGTGTCGAGGCTCATCGGCGCACCTCCGGGCTATGTCGGCTACGATGAGGGCGGTCAGCTTACCGAGGCGGTGCGGCGCAAGCCCTATTCTGTTGTGCTGTTCGACGAGATAGAAAAAGCGCACCCCGATGTTTTCAACATTCTGCTCCAGATACTCGATGACGGAAGGGTGACGGATTCACAGGGACGCACGGTGGACTTCAAAAACACGGTCATCATCCTGACCTCAAACCTCGGCAGCCGCTATCTGCTTGACGGCATAAGCGGCGACGGTGAGATCTCCGACGAGGCGAGGGAGCAGGTGATGGAGGAGCTCAGACGCAGATTCAGACCGGAGTTTTTGAATCGCCTTGACGAAACCGTGTGCTTTAAGCCGCTGACGAAGGCAGAGCTTTCCGGCATCGTTGACAATCTGACGCAGGCGTTGCGCATCCGCCTTTCGGAGCGCAGTCTGGGACTTGAGATAAGCGACGAGGCAAAGACGCTCATAATCGAGCGGGGCTACGATCCCGTGTACGGCGCAAGACCCCTAAAGCGTTACCTGCAATCGAGCGTCGAAACGCTTATCGCACGGCGCATACTCTCGGGCGACATTCCCGCGGAGCATACTCTGCGTGTCGATGTCCGAAACGGCGAGCTTATTTGCGAATGATAAAAAATGGCACATCCGAGAATCGGATGTGCCGTAGAATATAATTTTATATCCACTCCCTGCCCGCACGGTTTATCGCACGGCTTATCGGAAGCACGAGCGTTCCCATGCAGACATTGCCGACTGCGTGAACGGCATCCCAAGGAAGTCCCGCGATTATCCACGCTATCGTCGCATCGAAGCTCAGATCGAAGATGATCGCCTGAGCGGGAGCGTAAAGGGTGCCGAAGAGCAGACCGTGGAGACCGCATACCGCACAGTAGACGGGTACGGCGATCTTGGGTTTCATATCCCTCGGCAGAAGCATCGCAACGCCCCAGAGGATGGTCCACAAATAGAGGTAGGGAATCCACCACGCACTGAAGCCCGCAAACAGTCCGTTTATAAAAACATATATGTATATCGGGTACAGAGCCTTTTTGCGGAAGCATATCGTGTATGCAACGGTCAGAGCGGCGAGCATATGCACATTCGGCAAAAACTCGAGTGCCACCTTGGAGACATACATGAACGCACCCAAAAGGGAGTATACGACAAGCTCCCTGACGGTCAGCTTCATCAGCCTTCGACCTTGAACATGTAGGTTGCGCCGTCAACTACCTCGGTGCTGTCAACACCGGCGGAGGCGTATTCGCCGTTGACATAGAAGGCCCAGTAGGTGCCGTTAACATTGTAATCGGCGGAGATGCCGTTTACGGTCTTGACATAGAGACCGTATTCGCTGTCCTCGCCCTCGATGAGCTTCTCATCGAGAAGAGCTTCACCGACGGTTGCCTTGTCGGTCGTGATGTCAAAGGTGGTCTCCGCACCCTCGGCGTCAACAACTACGAACTTGAAGGAAAGCTCGTTTTTGATCTCCTGAGAGGGGGAGGGGGTGGGGTCTGCATCCTTGCCGTCATCGGCGGCACATGCGCCAAGAGTCAGTGCCATAGCCGCAATAAGCACGAAGGTGAGCAGAAGAGACAGGATGCGCTTGAGTGAACTTGTCTTTTTCATTTGCATATCTCCTTATAAAAATTTTTCTCCGTTTTTTCGTCGGCACTCGCAACATATGAAACGGCATTTTGCAGCAGGTCTTTCGACTCGGTGCGCCCATGCCGCCTTCTCAACGGTGTTCCGTCAATGGCGTGTCTCCGCATTTGCGGCATGCGGATAGGCAGGGGCTTTGCTTGCACCTCACGGCGACGGGCTCGTACAGGATTTGCACCTGTTTCCCTTACTTGCAAATTTAAATTATAGCACATATTCCGACGCATTCAAAGCATTATTTGGCTTTCCCGCCGCAGTGCGGTTTTTGAGTGTAATAAAGCACACAGCCTCGGTCGGAAAGGCCGGGGCTGTGTGCTTTCAATGGGATGCTATAAGTAAGGGGCATCGCTGTTGTTGGAAGCCAGCAAAAAAGCGGAGCCTTGCCGCTTCGCAGTATTTGCTCGATTTTTTGTGACTCTCTCTTCCAACATGTGACAATTATAGGTCAGAATCACCCTATTGTCAAGGGCAAAATTACCGCATAATAGTTGCGGTGATGAATCATGTCAAGATTAAGGCAACTAAGAAAAGAGCGAAATATCACGCAAATTCAGATGCAGATGATGACCGGGATCGACCAAAGCGACTACTCTAAAATCGAGAACGGCAAACGCTTTTACACCTTTGAGCAGTGCAAGCGAATAGCCGAGGCGCTGGGTACGAGCATGGATTACCTTGCCGGGCTTACCGACCTGAAGCTTCCGTACCCACGAACCGGAGATAAGGACAAGTAAAGCGGCAGATCTTCGTTTGCAATGATATTATTTACAATTATCTGTTGATTATGCGTTTTCGTTATAGTAAAATAATATGTGATTTTTGCAGAATGGAGAATTGCAAATGAAAAAATTTCTGACCCTTTTGCTTGCCGCGGTTCTGGTGCTCGGCTGCTTTGCCGGCTGCGGTGAGAGCTATAAGGACGACACGGTTATGGTCGTTAACGGCACCGAAATATCCTATGATGAGTTCTGCTACTGGCTGGGCTACTCTTCGAGCTACCTTCAGTATATTTACAGCAGCTACACCGGATCAAACACCGTTGATTGGGACGCCGCAAGCCTTTTCGATGAGAATCTTACCAATTACGAGTGGTGCGTCGAAAACGCAAAGGATACCATCGTGAGAGAGTGCGTCGTTCAGTCCGAGTTTGAGGCAAAAGGCCTTGAGCTGAACGATGACGAGAAGGCTGAGCTGGAGACCACCCTCGAGAACGCTGCGAAGAATTGGTGCGGTAAAAACGGCACCCAGGACGATCTGCGTGAATACCTTGCGGGAGTCAATATCAATTACGACTACTACAGGCAGAACCTCGAAATGAACCTCAAGTCAAACTCCCTCTTTGCCGAGATTTACGGCGACAACGGCGAAAAGCTCACTGAGGATGAGCTTATAAAGTATGCCGATGAGAACGGCTATGTCAACGCAAACCACATCCTCATCATGACCGTTGACGAGAATACCGACAAGGCTCTGTCCGACAGTGAGATCGAAAAGCGCACCCAGCTTGCAAAGGATATTGCCGCAGAGCTTCAGGGCATTACCGGTGCCGACGAGCTTATGGAACGCTTTGCGCAGCTCAAGGCGGAGTACTGCGACGATCTGAAGTACCGTGCAAAATGCTCCAAGTGCGAGGAAAGCTACGGCATCCACAAGGCGGACTTCGATGCAGGCAAGCTTGCCTGCCCCAACTGCGGCACTGCAAATAAGGCGGACAGCTTCACCTACTCCGACAACGCCGAGGGCTACCTCTTCACCGAAGGAACGATGGTAACGGAGTTTTACGAGGCCTGCCTTGGGCTTTCGCATTATCAGGTATCCGACCCCGTAAAGAGCGATTACGGCTACCACATCATAGTCCGTCTGCCCCTCGATACCGAGAAGAAGGTCACCGCCTATTCCTCCGGCAGCTCCAAGAGCTTTGGTGCAACTGCGGCGGATGAGCTTTTCTCCGCAATGCTCGACGAAAAGGCAGAGGCTGCGACCCATGAGTATGTAAACGACTTTACCGACGCAAGCTTCCGTGAGCTCTTCTCCGACAGCGGCTTTACCCTCAAGAGCTTTGCCGAATACAGCGGCAAGGAAGAAGACTGAGAATGACAAAAAGGCACTTTCAAAAGAAGGTGCCTTTTTATTGTTTGCGATTGTAAAATCGGGGAAACTGTGATATATTTTTGTCGAAGGGGGCGGTCGAAATGCAGAGGATAAGCTTCGACGAATGGGAGCGAAGGGAGCTGTACGGCTTCTTTGCCGACATGTCGAACCCGTTTTACTCCGTGACCTTCAACCTCGATGTGACGGAGCTTTACGAATATGTTAAGACCCGCGGCCTGAGCTTCTACTATGCGCTCACATACCTCGTCACAAGGGCTGTGAACTCCGTCAGAGCCTTGCGGTTTACGATGAGGGATGGGACACCTGTTTTGCTCGATGAGCGCATACCGAGCTTTACGGACCTTAAAAAGGACGCCGAGACCTTCCATATTGTCACCATGCCCTGTGACGGAAGCATCGAGGACTTCTGCGCCCTTGCAAAGAAAAGGAGTGCGGAGCAGACCTCGTTTATCGATAAAAGCAGCGAAAGCGATGAGCTTATTTTCATCTCATGTCTGCCGTGGATCGAGCTCACGGCAATGACGAATGAGCGCAATTTCGTGAAGGACGATGCGATACCGAGGATAGCATGGGGCAAGTATCACGAAGAAAACGGACGCAAGATATTGGGGATGTCAATAGAGCTGAACCACGCATTCGCCGACGGTAAGCATATCGGTGACTTTGCGGCGGCACTGCGAAATCTGATAAGGGAGCTGAGCAAATGAACAGGATCATCACAATAGGCAGAGAATTCGGATCCGGCGGCAGAGAACTCGGACGCCGTCTTGCCGAGGAAGTCGGCATCGAGTATTACGACAAGGAGATAATCACCGAGATAGCGAAAAACACCTCGCTTTCGGAGAAGTATATCCGCTCCGTCGTCGAGGGTAAGCCACACAGTCTGTTTCCCATAACGATAGGCAACAGCTTTGCATACAATGCCGATTACCATGTCCGCCAGATACAGGAGATATTCAAGGCGCAGACAGAGATCATAAGCTCCCTTGCGGATAAGAGCGACTGCGTCATCATCGGCCGCTGCGCCGACTACATTCTGCGTGAGCGGAAGCCGACGAGGATATTTGTCCATGCCGACATTGAAAGCCGCATCCGCCGCTGTCAGGCGAGACAGGAGGGGGACAGTCTCACCGATCAGGAGATGAAAAAGCGTATTTTGTCCATTGACAAGGACAGAGCCCGCTATTACAATGACTTTACCGGACAGCGTTGGGGCGACAAGAGCTATTACGATCTCTGCATCAACACCACGGATGTTGAGATAAAGCAGATCGTCCCGGTGATCGCAAAAATGTTTTAACGGAGGAAGCCGAATTGGAGCTTGATAATGTAAGTAAGTTTTTTGAGATATACGATTCCGATGCGGAGCTGCAAAAGAGAGTTGCGGCCGCAGTTGAGAATTACCCCGGCAGCCTTGAGATGCGTGAGTTTTTGGTTGAGGATGTCCTGCTTCCGATCGCAGAGGAGCTGGGTACACCCTTCACCGTGACCGAACTCATGGGCTATGAGGCAAAGCTGAAGGCAGCCCGTCAGGAGGAGATCGCCTCCCACGGTGCCGAGGAGGGCTATCAGGTGCCGGAGTATTCCTACTGGCTGCTCGACCGAGGCTGGAGCAACGAGGAATCCAAATTCTGCGGAGACAAATAAGAAAAGCGTCACACGAGACCGTGTGACGCTTTTTTCGGCTTGTCTGCGGAAGCGAATTTTTCAGCCTATATTCTTCGAGGCGAAGTCCTTCCATGCACTGTCCTGCGAGAGCTTTCCGTCGGGGAGGAACACCGATAAGGCGTCGGCATCGCCCATGAGGAAGGCGTCAAACCACGCAGCGGAGTATTCCGCAATTTCCTCGGGGCTGAACCAGCAGGTGGTGTGCAGCGCGTGGCGCAGCGATGCGTAGGCTGCGGGGCCTTCGACCGCCTTGTATGCGGGCTTTACCCACATGGAGGACAAAACGATGAGATCGGCACTTCCGGTTATGAAGAAGGTCGGGGTTTTAAGCCCCTTTGCCTCGCTGACAAAGCTGCTTCCCGCAACCGATACCGCCGCCTTTATGCGGCTGTCGGCAGCGGCGGCATTGACTGCGCTTCTGCCGCCCTGAGAGTGACCGGCTGCGCCAATGCGACTTTGATCGATCTTGCCGTAGAATATGCTTTCGGGATCGGAGCCTTCGGCAAGAATGTAGTCGATCGAGGCGATCTGCTCCTTGCCGTCCGCCGCCATGAGTTCGGTGTTTGCAACGACGATGTAGCCGTGCTGTGCCAGTATGCCGCACAGGGAGTAGTAGGTGAAGGTGGGGCAGCAGGTGCCGTTTGCCCAGACGATGACTGGGTAGACCTCATCGTTCGTGAGCATGGCGGTGGGGTAGAAGACGATGTTGCCGCTCTTCTTCCAATCGAGGTCGGTGACATACGAGACCTCGTCGGGGACATCGATGCAAAGCGGGGCCGAGGCGGCCTCCGCGGGGGCCGCAAGCAGGCTTATTGCCAAAAGCAGTGTAAGCGCAAGGGTGAGAATTTTCTTTTTCATCTTCGCTTCCTCTTTTATGAAAAATTTCAAGGTCTTATTGACAACAATTTAGCATACGCTTTGCGCCATGTCAAACCGTTTCCGAACATTTTGCGCAAAAGTGTTAACGAAAGGATGAAAAAACAGCGTTCCCGAAAAATCGGGAACGCTGTTTAAAACTTTTAAATTACTTGCCCATGTTCATCTGAGCGGCGACCTCTGCTGCGAAGTCCTCCTGCTTCTTCTCAATGCCTTCGCCCTTCTCAAAGCGAACTGCATCGATGAACTTGACGGAGCCGCCAAGCTCCTTGGCTGCGGAAGCAATGTACTTCTCAACGCTCATGGAACCGTCCTTAACGAACGGCTGCTGGAGGAGGCAGTTCTCCTCGTAGAACTTGTTGAGCTTGCCCATAACGACCTTTTCCTTGACTGCGAGGGGCTTTGCCGCCATCTTGGGATCGTTGTCCATAAGTGCAAGTGCCACCTTCTTCTCTTCCTCGAGAACATCCTCGGTGACCTGGCTCTTGTCCCAGAAACGGGGATTGAGAGCTGCGATCTGCATTGCGACATCCTTGCCGATTGCGGTGGCGTCGATGTCACCCTCGACTGCGAGGTTTACGAGAACGCCGATCTTGCCGCCTGCGTGGACATATGCAACGGATGCATTGTCTGCATAGCGAACGAAGCGACGGATCTGGAGATTCTCACCGATAGCCATGACCTTCTCGGGCATGATCTCTGCAACGGTAAGCTCACTGTCGGGGTACTTGCACTGCATAAGAGCCTCAACGTCTGCGGGATCGTCCTTGAGGACTACCTTGCAGATATCCTTGGTGAAAGCAACGAAAGGATCGCTCTTTGCGCAGAAGTCGGTCTCGCAGTTTACTTCAACGACAGCACCGACACCGCACTCGGTGCAAACCATTGCGTATGCCATACCTTCCGCTGCAATACGTCCTGCCTTCTTTGCAGCCTTTGCAAGGCCCTTCTCACGCAGCCATTCGACTGCCTTGTTCATATCGCCGTCGGTCTCGGTGAGGGCCTTCTTGCAGTCCATCATGCCGACGTTAGTCATCTCACGGAGAGTCTTTACATCCTGAGCGGTAAATGCCATAACTAATTCCTCCTGTAAAATTCTTTGAAAAAAGGGAGCATGGCTAAGCTCCCTTATTTTAAATTTCTATTATTCCTCTTCGACCTTGGCTGCCTCTGCCTCGGAAACGGTCTCCTCGACCTCGGCATCTGCACCCTGACGGCCTTCCTGAACTGCGTTTGCCATGGTGGCTGCGATCAGGCGGATTGCACGGATAGCGTCGTCGTTTGCGGGAATGACATAATCGACCTCGTCGGGATCGCAGTTGGTGTCAACGATTGCAACGATGGGGATGTGAAGCTTTCTTGCCTCGGCGATTGCGTTGTGCTCCTTGCGGGGATCGACAACGAACATTGCACCGGGGAGTCTCTTCATTTCCTTAACGCCGCCGAGATACTTCTCGAGCTTGTCCATCTCGCCCATGAGCTTGATGACTTCCTTCTTGGGAAGCATATCGAAGGTGCCGTCTTCCTGCATCTTCTTGAGCTGAGCAAGGCGATCGATACGGGTACGCATGGTCTTGAAGTTGGTGAGCATACCACCGAGCCAACGTGCGTTGACATAGTACATACCTACGCGGGAAGCTTCTTCCTTAACAGCCTCGGCAGCCTGCTTTTTGGTGCCGACGAAAAGGATGCTCTGGCCGTTTGCGGCAACATCGCGAACGAAGCTGTAAGCTTCCTCGAGCTTTTTAACGGTCTTCTGCAGATCGATGATGTAGATACCGTTACGCTCACAGTAAATGTACTCTGCCATCTTGGGGTTCCAGCGACGGGTCTGGTGACCGAAATGGACACCGGCTTCCAGAAGCTGCTTCATAGAAACTACTGACATTTTTGATTTCCTCCGTAAATTTGTTTTTTCCTCCGGAAGCATCACCCTTCTCCCCAAGCCGTAGCCACATGGAGAAAAGTCCGCTCCCGTGCGAAATGCCTTGATATAATAACAGAAATCCCCCGAGATTTCAATACTTTTTTATTGATTTATGAAAATATTTTTCGCTTTTCACGCTTTCGTCTGGGAGTATCCTCCTGAGTCTCCACAAGGATTATATCCGCACCCATCCTGACTATACACTTCCAGGGCAAAATATAATCGTCCTCTCTGCCCAAGAGACCGAAGAAACGGGGCTTGCCGGGGGTGATCAGAGAGATGATGCGACCCTCGGCATCGTCGAATTCGGCATCGCAAACATAGCCGAGACGGTAACCGGTGTGAATGTCGATGACCTCCTTGTATCTGAGCTCGGAAAAACAGCTTATCATGCTTACTCCACCTCCGATATATCATATTCTCCCACCCCTTTGTCCGATTCGGAAAAAATCCCGAGCAGGCTGTCCTGTCGGAATGTTGACACAATGGCGGCTTTGTTGTATTATGAAGCCGCAAAAAATATGCACCGCACCCATTTCAATGGGGCGATAGCAGGAGGTTAAAAATGAATAATGGCAAACAGAGGGACAAGACCCGTCGTATGACGGCTCTTGCGATCTTCACCGCGATCATCGTGGTGCTTCAGGTGCTCTGCACCTTTATAAGATTCGGCCCGTTCTCGATAACGCTTGCACTCGCACCGATAATAGTCGGCACGGCATTATACGGTAAGAAGGCAGGTGCCTATCTCGGCGGCGTATTCGGTCTTGTTGTGCTCCTGACCGGTATATTGGGTTGGGACGGCGGTACGGTTATGCTCCTTATGGGCATAAGCCCCCTCGCCTGCATACTGATATGCATAGGCAAGGGCGTTGCGGCAGGCTTTGTCGCAGGGCTTTGCTATGAGCTTTTCGCGAATATGCACAAGGACAAAGTTGCAGTCGTAGTATCCGGCATTGTTTGCCCCGTTGTTAATACCGGACTGTTCATCATTGGCATGCTGGTATTTTTCTTTGATACGATAAACGGCTGGGCAGGCGGACAGAATATGCTCCTTTATATCATCATGGGGCTTACCGGAGTCAACTTCCTCGTTGAGCTCGCCGTCAATATGCTGCTTGCGACCGGTATTGATCGCATAATCCGTGCCGGTAAAAAATCGCACTGAGGTGATATTATGATCCTTACCATTGATGTAGGTAACACAAACGTAGTATTCGGCTGTGTGGAGGACGGAAAGGTCATCAGCCGCAGTCGTATGGCGACCAATCGCAACGACCTTGCAAACGACTATGCCCTGAAAATGCGTCAGAGCCTTGAGTTCGACGGTATTGATTATACCAAATTTGAGGGTGCGATCCTCTCCTCCGTTGTGCCGCAGCTCAATCTCTCCATATGCTCTGCGGTCAAAAAGCTCACCGGTCTGTCATGCATCATCGTCGGTGCCGGTATAAAGACCGGTATGAACGTCAAGATAGACGATCCGGGCACCGTCGCAGGGGATCTCATAACCGGAGCGGTAGCCGCCGCATCGCTGTATGCTCCCCCTCTGCTCGTTGTGGATATGGGCACCGCCACGACCATCGTTGCGATAGACAAGGACGGAGCCTATGTGGGCGGAGCGATAGTGCCGGGGGTCAATCTCTCCTACTCCGCACTCGCAAGCGGAACCAGTCTTTTGCCGAGCATCGCCATCGAAGCTCCGAAAAACTGCATCAGCACCAACACAGTCGACTGCATGAAATCCGGTGCCGTGTACGGAACGGCATCAATGATAGACGGCATGATCTGTCGCATGGAAAAGGAGCTCGGAGAAGCGGTCACCGTAGTCGCAACAGGCGGAATAGCGGGCTGCATAGTGCCCTACTGTGAGCGTAAGATCGAGTATGAGCCCGATCTGCTGCTCAAGGGTCTTGCGATCCTCTATCGCAAAAACGCCCACCGCCGCAAATGAAAATGAAAAATCGCAGTGCAAAAGCACTGCGATTTTTATTTATATTTACAGATTGCTTTGGCTGCGGTTGGAGCTTGTTCTCAGGTAATTGCCGAGGCTTGTGAGGCACAGGAGGGTGATGACCAAAAACAGTCCCGGAACAAGGATTATCCACCATGCATCCGTCATCAGCGCCTTCTCCGACAATGACAGCATACTGCCCCACGAAACCGTTGAAAGCGGCAGGCCTATGCCCATGAAGCTCAGTGTAGACTCCGCCACCATTGCGCTGCGTACATTCATCACCACCATGAACATTATCGACGAGAAAAAGTTCGGTGTAAGGTGGCGACGCAGTATGTGGAAGAAGCCTCCGCCCATGCATTTTGCCGCAATGACGTACTCACTGCTCCGTATCTGTCTGACCTCGGTACGCACCACCTTGGCTATACTTGTCCATCCGGTGACACCGATGACCAGCGATATACTCAGCACATTCGCATCACCGAGTATCGCCTGAAGCAATATTATAAGCAGCAGCGAGGGTATGCTCAGGATTATTTCGGTGAGCCTCATCAGCAGACTGTCGAGCCATTCGGGAGCACAGCCGGACAGAGCTCCGAAGCTTATCGCAATGAAGGTCGAAATGACCGTCGACACGATGCCTATAAACAGCGACACTCTGCCGCCGTACCATATCATCGAAAAGATGTCACGACCCATGGTGTCGGTGCCGAAGATAAACTCACCGTTCGGTGCAACGGAGAAATTCGCAAGATCCATATAAGTGGGATCCTTCGTCATGATGAGCTCCGCAAGCAGACAGCCGAGGACTATGACTCCCAGAACTACGGCAGCGAGAACAGGCTTACCTTTGAGTGAGCTTTTCTTTTCGGGCTTATTCTGCGGCAATTCACGGATGCCTACGACCTTGAATTTTTCGTTCACAGTGCCGTCACCTCCGATGTTTCGACCGCTTCATCCGCCTTAATTCTGGGGTCTATGCGTTCGTTTATTATCTGGGCTATGATGTTGCACAAAATGACCACCACGCCAGATATGAGGCACAGCAGCATCAGCAGATTATAATCCTGCCAACGGGCGCTTTCGTATGACAGCGTACCCAGACCGGGGTATGAAAACACCGTCTCTATGATATATGTGCCGCCCAGCACATGGGGCACGGATATCGCCATAAGGCTGAGGTACGACGGCAGGGTATTTCTGAGGCAGTGTCCGAACATCACCTTGCCCTTGCCCAAGCCCTTTGCCTTGGCAAGCAGGACATAATCCGCCCTCACCTCGTCAAGCAGCTTGTTGCGTATCATATAGGCGTAGTACCACAAATGCGTCAGCACAACGACGGTCATGGGCAAAACAAGGTGTATGGCACGGTCATAGACATCATTGCTCTTGCCTATGGAATAGGCACCGGAGCTCGGAAACCAGTGCAGCGATATAGCGAATATGAGTATCAGCAGCAGCGACAGCCAAAATTCCGGTATGCAGCTTGTGACCGTTCCGACCTTACAGATGAAGCGATCTATAAGCCTGTCCTCGTTCCATGCACACAAGACACCGAGCAAAAGCGCAAGCGAAAAGATCAGTGCAAAGCCTATTCCGCCGAGAAGCAGCGTATTGCCTATCCTGTCACCTATGACTTCGGTAACGGGAGTCTTGTACTTGTAGGATATGCCGAAGTCGCCGTTCAGGGCATTTTCGGCCCAATGGAGGTATTGAACGTAGATGGGCTGATTAAGTCCCAGCTTTTCCTCCGCCCACTCCCTTTCCTCGGGACTCATTTTCTCCACGCGGTCACCGTAATACGAGACCAGGGGATCGCCCGGGGCAAGACGTGAGATATAAAATACCGCAACGGACAGCACGAAAACGCTCAGCAAAAAGATGAGCAGCTTTTTTCCGTAATATACAAAGCCGTTTTTTCTCAAGGGCAGCTACCCCCTTCCGTCAAAACGTAGTGCTCCGGTTCAAGCTCCTTGAGCTCTCCCTTTGTGGGAAAGCCGCCCTCGGAGAAATCGGGCAAAGCACGCTCCCTCTCGATACGCGGATCGGGGATGGGTATTGCCGAAAGGAGGGCCTGTGTATACGGATGCAGGGGGCGGTCAAACAGTGCCCTTGTCGGCGCTATCTCGACAAGGCGACCGTGGTACATCACGCCCACACGGTCACACAAAAACTCGACCATCGCAAGATCATGAGCAATAAACAGGAACGAAAAGCCGTGCTCCCTCTGCAAATGGCGGAACAGGTTGACTATCTGGGCTTGGATCGAAACGTCAAGCGAGGCAATGGGCTCATCGGCAATGAGCAGCTCGGGCTCCATCGACAGTGCCCTTGCTATCGCCACTCTCTGCCGCTGACCGCCGGAAAGCTCCGACGGGTAGGCATCGAGGCAGCTTGGTTCCATGCCGACATAGCGAAGCTGAAATTCGGCCTCGGCGCGGTATGAGCCTCTCGGCGGTGTGATACGGTGTATCCTCATGGGCTCGGTTATTATGTCCTCGACCTTCATCCTTTGATCGAGGCTTGAGTTCGAGTCTTGGAATATGATCTGCCTCGTAGTCTGAAGCAGCTTTTTATTCTCACGGAACGCCTTTTTGTCACAGGTGTTTATGCCCTTGTAGAGCACCTCACCGGAGCTCGGCGTATATATGTTCATGACGCAGCGTGCCACGGTGGATTTTCCGGAGCCGGATTCACCGACAAGGCCGTAGATCTCACCCTTGTGGATATGGAACGAAACATCGTCGACCGCCTTGATCGCCGTCTTTTTCGTCAGCGGAAAGACGTGTGACAGGTGCCTGACGTCAAGCAGTATATCATCCTTGTCATTCATCGAAGGCACCTCCCAAATCGGGAGCGCGCTCATCCAAAAGCCATGTTGCGGCACAGTGGGTATCGCTTATTGCGATCATGGGCGGCTCCTCCTCGTAGTCTATCGCCAAGGCATATTTGTTGCGGCAGGCAAATGCATCGCCCTTCGGCGGCGAAATGAGTGAGGGCGGCATACCGGGGATAGTCGGCAGGCTGTCCCTCCCTCGGTTTTTGGAGGGCAGGGAATGTAAAAGGCTCTTTGTGTAGGGATGTCGGGGATCGTAGAATATGTCCTCGGCGGTGCCCATCTCGACGATCTTGCCGGCGTACATGACCGCAACACGGTCTGCCACTCTTGCGACAACACCGAGGTCATGGGTCACAAACACCGTTGCCGTACCGAGCTTTTTCTGAATGTCCTTTAAAAGATCGAGTATCTGAGCCTGCACCGTCACATCAAGTGCGGTAGTCGGCTCATCGGCAAAAAGTATCCTCGGCTCACCTGCCAGTGCTATCGCCATGACCGCCCTCTGCCGCATACCGCCGGAGAAATTGTATGGATAGAGCTTCATACGCTCCTCGGGTCTGTCGATCCCCACAAGCGTCATAAGCTCCGTGACACGGGCTCGAAGCTCATTCTTTTTCATCTTGGGCTGATGTGCAAGCACCGCCTCCGCAATCTGCGATCCTATGCTCAGCGTCGGATCGAGAGAGGTCATGGGATCCTGAAATACCATGGAGAAAAGCTTTCCTCTCAGTGCTTTCATATCACGCTCGGAGTAGCCTGTGATATCGAGCCCGTCTACCGTGACGGTACCGGATTTTATCTCAGCCGTCTTGGGCAGGAGCTTCATAATGCTCTTGCACATAACGCTTTTGCCGCAGCCGGATTCACCGACTACGGCAAGCACCTCACCCTCCCCGAGGGCAAAGCTCACGTTCCGCACCGCTTCGACCTCTCCGGAAGGAGTGTAGAAGCTGACGGATAGATTTTCAACCTTCAATATATCGGGCATATCGCTCTCCGAAATTTAAAATGATTTGCCCTCTCAGTCACCTGCGGTGACGGCTCTCCCGCAGGGGGGAGCCGAGTATGGGGCATGGCAATGGTTGTTACTGCCGACGATGGATTTAACTATGTGCAAATCAGCTGTCAACTGTCCCTGTTTATTCTATCGTCCACTCATGCACATTCCAGAATATTCCCACACCGTGGTGGCCGAGCACGGTGTCGGTCGAGATCCCGTGTATGCGTGAGCTTGCGACGTAATTTGCATCGATGTAGCAGATGAACGCATAGGCAGGGTCATTGGCAAGCTCCTCTTGGAACAGATCGTAGTATTTTGCACGCTCCTCGGGATCCTCGCTCTGTCTTGCAAGGGTCAGATACTCATCGACCTTTTCGTTTGAGTAGCCGGAGTAGTTTGCTCCCTTGTCGGTGCCGAAGACCTTGTAGGTGTGATCGTCTGCGTCAAAGGGACTTCCCCAGCCTATGAGACACGCCATCTGTCCGCCCCAATCCATTTGAGCCGGTATCTCAACGGTGCAGTTTATTCCGACCTCGCGAAGCTGCTGAGCGGCAGCCTGTGCAATGTCTATGCGATCCTGCTCGCCGGCCATAACGGATATCACAAAGCCTATCTCCTCACCGTTTCGCTCGTAGAAGCCCTTATCGCCCATAACGCAGCCGGCGGCTTTCAGAATGTCTCTCACCCTCTGAGGATCGTAGGAATATTGCTCAACGTTTTCGTTGTTGTAAATGTTTCTCTGCAAGGGTCCGTAGGCGGCCATGCCCTGACCGAGAAGCACCGAGTCGATTATCGCCTGACGGTCTATCGCACAGCAGATCGCCGGAATCAAATCCCTGTTCTCCGTCCAATAGTCGTTCCAAAAGTTAAACAGTATGCCTCTGTAATCCGAGGTCACCATGTCGTAGCCGACATAGCCGTCCTTACCCTTGAAGCTCGCCGCATTCTTGGGATCGAGCAGGGCAAGATCAAGCTCTCCCGAGGAAAGCTGCATTGCCTGAGCATTGTCATCCTCGACTATCTTGAAGATGATCTTGTCGATCTTGGGCTCACCGAGGTAGTAGTCCTCGTTCTTTGCCATGACTATCGCCTGACCTACATCCCAGCTTTCGAGCTTATAGGGGCCCGTGCCGATGGGCTTGCGGAAGAAATCGGAGGTCTGCATATCCTCACCCTCAAGGAGGTGCTTCGGCAGTATCGCCATCGTCATGTACTCCAAAAAGGCAACGTTCGGTGCCGAGAGCTTGAAGGACACGGTGTATTTGTCGATAACTGTGATCTCCTCAACGTCCTCATAGTTTGCGGCATTCTCGGAGCCGTTGTCGGGATCCATTATCGCCTCTATGGTGAACTTGACATCCTCTGCGGTGAAGGGCTCACCGTCGTGCCACTTGACGTTCTCACGGAGCTTAAACGTGTAGGTGCAGGTCTCCTCGTCAAAGTCCCAGCTTTCCGCAAGTCCGGCAACGACATTGTTCTCGCCGTCATGAGCTGTCAGACCGTTAAAGAGCAGCACGTTTATCTCACAGTGCTCATCCATCGCAGGGTTTATTCTGGTGTAATCTCCGGAGCCGTAGACCAGCGTATTGTCCGATCTCGTTTCCTCCCCGACACAGGCGGTCAGGGCGAACAGCATTGTGAGTGCAATAAGCAGTGCGGTAATTCTTTTCATCGTGTACTCTCACTTTGTTTATTTTTTGATAATTATACAGCAAGCGTGAGCCGTCTCACAAGCCCCATGGGGGGATATAAATTCCCCCATGGGACAAAAAATCGCCACGGGTGATAGCCGTGGCGATCGTTTTTAATGTTCTCATGCACCGAGGTAGGCGGCGAGGAGCTTGAGGGTATTGTGTACGCCGTCGAGGTGGCTGCGTTCGTAGCCGTGACTTGCGTAGACACCGGCACCGATCAGACCGTGGCGGATATCGTTACCTGCGGACAGCGTTGCCTCAACGTCACTGCCGTAGTGCGGATAGACATCGACGGCATAGTCCGCCTCCGCAGCTTTTGCGGCGGCGATGAGCTTTGACACGAGCTCATAGCTATAGGGGCCTCCGGAGTCCTTGGCACAGATCGAGACCTTTCTCTCGGTGCAGGACAGACCATTGCCAACGCAGCCCATATCGACACTCAGAGCCTCGGTAACACCCTTGGGAACGCTGCCGGCGCCACCGTGTCCCACTTCCTCGTACACCGTGACATGGACGTATACGCGACGGGGGAGGCAAAGCTTGCCGTCGGCAATATACTTTGCCAGCGACAGCAGTATACCGACCGAAAGCTTGTCATCCAAAAAGCGGCTCTTTATATATCCCGACTCGGTTATGACCGTTCTCGGATCGAAGCATACAATGTCACCGACCTCAATGCCGAGCTCTCGCACGGCATCGGCATTTGAAACGTCCTCATCGATGACCGCCTCAACGGTGTCGAAGCTGCGCTTTGTATCGGCGTACTGACCGT
This sequence comes from uncultured Oscillospiraceae bacterium, assembly GCA_964446815.1. Taxonomy (GTDB): domain Bacteria; phylum Bacillota; class Clostridia; order Oscillospirales; family Oscillospiraceae; genus F23-B02. Next base: position 19,472 of record CAYUQN010000020.1, read on the forward strand.
TGACGTGTACCGAGGCATTGCAAAGCTGGAGGGTGCCGTCGTATACCTTGCCGTCTCTTGTGTGGATACGGAGATTCTCCGCCTCGGAATTTTCGGCTCTCATTCCGCCGAGGTTTGTTAGCTTCAATCTGCCGTTCGACTTGATCTCGGCTACCATGGCACCGAGTGTGTCAACGTGAGCCTCAAGGAGCACGGCATTGTTTTCATCCTCACCGCCGAGGTCGATGAGCACACCGCCCTTGACCGTCATATGAGCGGAAAAGCCGAGAGCGGAGAACTCCTCCCGCACCCACCTTGCCGCCTTTTCGGTGTAACCCGTGGGGCTGTCGATGCCGAGTATCTCCTTTGCCTTGTCCGCTGCAAATATCGCATATTCTCTGTTCATATCATAGCTCCTGTATTTTGCCAAGCTGCTTATTCTTGTATCTGGGATCGCCGGTGACTTCCTTTATGACCTCGATCTCGGGAGGAAGCTTTGCATCGGCATCATCTGCGTAGCAGAACATGATCGCCTTATCCTCGCTGAAGGGGTAGACATCGATCTCAAACCTGCTGTCCTTATAGACAAAGCGGTGCTTTACCTTGTGAACGGTGCCGAGCTCGGGATCGCTCTCGAGAAGATACTGACTGTACTTTTTCTCGGATATGGGCTTTTCGGTATCCCACTTGGTACCGTCCGGCATAAGGTGCTTTTCGGTGTAGAAATACAGGTAATCGTCACCGTTCTTCTGCTGACGTATACGGCGTTCGATATTGGGATTGGTGACGCAAAGGAAGCTTTGCATCATGTCATAGGGCAGAGCCTTGTACTTCTCCGAAAGCAGGGAGAGATCGGGCATCCCGATAAGGTACTTGTGCTTCTTGGGCATGGGCTCCGGCTGACCGAGTATGCGGTAGATCTCCTTTATGCCCCTGTTTATCTTGTCCTCGAAGTCTATTGCATTGTCGATTATCCTGAGATTGTGGTGGCCGCTCCATGCTCTGAGAGTGCGATCGTCCATTTCCTTTGCGTATTCGAGGGACTCCGATCTTGCGGCATTGCCGAGATTATAGGCAAACTCCGCACCCTTGGCACAGGTGACAAGGTGCAGCACGGCATCGTAGCCCTTTAGCACACGATCCTCCGTGCGACCGTCGAAGCGGTACAGAGTCTCACGAAATTCATCGTCGGAGATATATGCCTTATCGTCCATGAGGGCACGGTCATAGATTATGAGTATGTTCTCCTCCGGCACGATCTCCGCTGCTTTTAGGGCAAGCTCCTCTTTATGTATCTGATCCGCTATCACGAAATCCTGAAACGCAAGCATCGACATACAGTTGCCGAAGGGCTTTATTCCGAAGCCGGATATGAGCTCCGTTGCGGTCTCGGGGATGGTGATGACTCGCCAACCGTCCTCCTGCTTAAACTCCTTGAGGATACGGCTTATGAGTGTTGTCTTACCGGCGGCAGGGCCTCCGGTGAGTACGATCTTGGTAATATGCTTTTCCATGTTTTCATTCCTTTGCGGAAAGCGAGGCTTCCCGATTCTGATTTCATACAGAGTCAGTATAGCTTTTTATGGCTCCAACGTCAAGGATAAAGACATAAAAATACAGTGTGTACCGCAATACACACTGTATTTTTCGATTCAAATCAGATCCTGCCGAAGGTGAGGGGGAAGAGGCCGCTGTCATCCTCTGCGCCGTCCTCGTAGGAGGCGAGGATGGTGAGCTCGTCTTCACCGTCAAACTCGTAGGTCATGTACTCGTCGGTGTCTTCGTCGTTCTCGTCGAGGAGATAGAGCTTGCCGTCTTCGATCTTGTAGGTGCCGGTTTCGGTCTCATCGGCAAACATGGAATCCATGTCAACGGAGGCATCGAGCATCGCATCGATGAACTGCTCCTCGGTCATATTCTCGGTCGCAGCGTAATCCGCAAGGGAAAAACCGGTGCCTGCAAGCTCTTCCTCGAGCATTGCCTTCATACCGTTACGGAAAACATTTCTCATGACCTCTGCATCGAGGCTCATGACCAGCTCATACTCACCGTCTTCGGTGAAGCTGAGGGAAAGGGTGTAGTAAACATCGGAGAAGTCAAAGTACTTGTTTGCCTCACCGAGGAAGTCTTCTATACCCAGCTCAACAACGCTGACTTTTACTTCCCAGTCACCGACTATGAGCTCGGCATCGCTGAGCTTTTCGGGCTTAGGCTCTTTGTCATCGTCGTCCCTGTCTCTGCCCTTGCCGCCGTCACAGGCACAGAGGGCAAAGACCATTGCAAGTGCGAGCAAAAGTGCAAGGATCTTCTTAAAGTTTTTCATGTTTTTCTCCTTTGTCGGCTATTGCCGTAGTAAGCTTAATATTACAATATTCCCCGTATTTCTGTCAAGAACATTGTCATCCGACAATGTCAAAGCCCTGATCCAAAACGGCGTTTTCCAAAACGGAAACAGGGGTGCCGTCGTTTGCGATAACGATTGCGGTGCCTGCCTCATGGGACACGATCGCGCTCTTTACCTCGGGGAGAGCCTCAAGAGCCTTACGCACTCTATCTGAGCAGCCGTTGCACATCATGCCTTCGATCTTCAATGTTACGTTCATTTTTCATTACTCCTTTATTATCACACGGTCTCCGTGTATCTCCAACTTTCCTTTGCAATACAGGCTTATCGCCTTGGGAAGCAGCTTCCACTCCGCCTCCTCGGTTATGCGTTCTCTGAGACTTTCCACACCGTCTCCCTGCCTTATCGCAACGGGATACTGTGCTATTATCGAGCCTATGCCGCCGTCGACATCGGCAAAATACGCCGTTGCGCCGGTGATCTTGCAGCCACGCTCAAGTGCCGATCTCACGGGGTCACGATCCTTTTCGGTGAAAGCCGGAACGAGAGACGGGTAAACGCCGATGATCCTGCTTTTAAACTGGGTCGCCACAACGCCGAGAGGCATATCGTAGCCTGCCAAGGCGACAAGGTCTATGTCCATATCACGAAGCTTGTTCGATATCGCCATGCTGTAGCTCAGCTTTGTCGGGAAATCCGAGGGCTCGACCACAAACGCCGGTACACCTGCATTTGCGGCACGACGCAGGGCATTTGCGTTGCTCTCGGTCATTATTACTGCCGTGAGCTCAAACTCCGATATCTCACCGAAGTACATGGAATCGAGGATGGATTGGAGCTTTTCTCCGTTGCCGGACACTAAAACAGCGGTTCTGATCATTGTCGCTTCCTCCTAATACAGCAGGCGAGCCTGCTCGATATTTGCTCTTTCGGCGGCTTTAAGTGCCGCTCCTCCGTTGCCTTTGCTGTCGCTTATCACCGCTTTAACGGCGTTTACTATGTCATCCTCACCGACGCTTTTGAAATTGAGTGAGCTGCCGCCGCCGAGGTAATCTATAAACGAGCTGACCTTTGGGTCGTAGCTCAGACCGACTATCGGGGTGCCGCTCACCGCGGCATAAAGGAGTGCGTGCAGTCTCATTGCGACGACAGCCTGCATCCTTGCCATGAGCCCTATCGCAAGCTCCGGTCTTTCAATGACCGGCAGGCTTATGTGCTCACCGCCGTAGAGCCTTGCGACCTCCGCATTTGGCTCCGTATCCTCCGAAGCGTTCATGGGGAGGAACACCGGAACGAATCCCGTTTCCGAATGTATACGATCGAGAGCGGCGGCAAGATCGGGTATCTTTTCGTTTGTATATGCCCAGTGCCTTAGATTTACGCAAATGTATTTCCCGTTCGGATCGAGTCCGTTTTGCAGCATATACTTTTCGATCTCCGCATCCGAGCTCGGCTTTGTCGCAATAACGGGGTCGGCTGCAAGCACCGTCTTGGGAGCGGTCGCTCCGATATCGGAGAGCACCTTTATGCTCTGAGGATCACGAAGCGTCACGGTATCGACATAGCGATTTATTATATACGCAGCCTGCCGCTTGCTCATGGAACGCTCCAAGGGGCCTATTCCGCAGCCGTACATCTGGACCTTGCAGCCGCAGCGTTTTGCCTTCTTCATGGCGTAGAGATAGTAGTACAGGCTCCTGCTGCTGGTGACATCCTGAATAAGGCTTCCGCCGCCGGATACGAAAAGCCTTGCCCTGTTAAAGCAGCGCCTTGCATGGATCACCGACGATCTCGCTATCGCATTGACACGGTGCAGCTTCTTTGTGTTCCGAGGTCTTCTCGATATTACCGTTATATCGACCTCCTCACCCAAGCTGCGAAGCTGAGAAATGAGCTGAGTGAGTATCGCCTCGTCACCTGCGTTACCGTGACCGTAGGCTCCGCAAATGACAACACCGCTACGCTCACCGCTTCTTTTTATCTTGTATCGGCGTAGGACGGAGGAATATATCTCAAGCTGAGTGGAGCAGGTGGATTCCGTTGAAAATTCGGCTCTTGCCTTTTCGAACACCGCATTGCCCAAGCTTCGGCGGAGCTTCTCATCCTCGGACAGTCGCAGGATATGAGCCGCCAACGCGGACACGTCCTCGGGCTCAAATAAAAGTCCCGTTTCCTCCGGTATTATGAGCTTTGGCAAGCCGCCTACTCTGCTTGCCACCGTCGGTATTCCGGCTCTTGCCGCCTCCGTTGCGGCATAGGGGAAGGTCTCCGACAGTGAGCATATAACGTTTATATCGACAACGGAGTAGTACGCCTCCATATCGCTTTGCCAGCCTGCGAAAAACACACGGTCGGACACATTCAGCTCATATGAGAGCTGCTCCAGCCTCTCACGCTCGGGGCCGTCACCGGCTATCAGCAGCCTGAGCTTGGGATTTTTGTCCGCCACCGAAGCGAAGGCCCCGATTAGCGTTGTGATATTCTTTACCGGATCGAGCCTTGCGCCGATACCGACTATCACCGAATCCTCCGGAAAGGCACAGCCCAGCGCTTTAAGTCCCGCCTCACGGGATCTTGACTTGGGCTCTCCCGTGAAATCGACACCGTTGAATATGACGTACATATCATTCGGAGCAAAGCCCCTGTCTATCATCATATCCATCGTCTCATCGGAAACGCATACCCTGTGATCCATTCTGCGAAGGGCATAGGCATTGAGGCGGCCGTAGGTCATCCGGGCAAGCGGTCTGCCGAGGTAGTCCAGCTTATAGTCACTGTGAACTGTGCTTATAAACGGGAGCTTTATCTTTCGCTTCAATATGCTTCCTACGAGATTGGCACGGCTGCCGTGGCAGTGTATGATATCATAGTCACCGCTTCGGATAAGCTTCTCCGTTGACGAAAGACCGGAGAAAAAGCTGCCGGGAAATACCGTGACGTTTATACCGAGAGCCCTTGCCTCATCGGCAAATTCACCCTCCATGTAGCATACGAGGTCGGCGGTTATGCTTTTATTGAGATCCTTTAGCAGCGACAAAACGTGAGTTTTTGCTCCACCGGAGTCGCCACCCGAAATAAGATGTAAAACTTTCAAGCTATGCTCCTTGTTTTTGTTCGAGATCCATTATATAATCAATTATATAATAT
>CAYUQN010000021.1:0-24732 GCA_964446815.1 uncultured Oscillospiraceae bacterium
CCAATGAAAAGCTCGGACTCATACTTGAAAAGGGCAATGTTGATTATGGCATTAACATTATAATCGGTGAACAGGTCAAGACCCTGGCCTCCTTCTCCTATGAGAAGTGGTATAAGAGCGGCGTTTCGAATTCCGATGGTATCTGGGTAGGCTCGGGCATTTCCGAACAGTACATAATGAAGCCGAGTAAGGTAACGGCCGATATGCATGAGGACATAGGTTCGGAGTTCGGTTATGTACTGCAAAAGGGCAAGGCTGTAAGAGTCAAGCTGCTGCATCAAAAGACGGAGGGCGAAGACGATGAATAATAAAGCACTTGTCGAAATCAGCGTACCTGCATCCGGTGATGTGTTTGACGTATATATTCCGCTTGAAAGTAAGATGAGCGAAGTGCTCAAGCTTGTTGCGGGAGCATTGAGCGATCTTACCGGCGGTCGCTATAAGGCGACTAAAGACGCAGTACTGTGTGATGCGGATACAGGTATCATATTTAATATTAACATAGAGGTTGCCGAGCTCGGAATAAGAAACGGCAGTCGCTTGATGTTGATATAAACAAGAAATGCGAAAGGAGAACAAATATGGGAAAGCAGTTCAGCGTAGAGTCATTTGACGATATGGCAAAAGCAGCCCAGCAGCTTCAGACTATCTCCGAAACATATACTGAGATCTATTCTCAGCTTATGCAGGAGGCCCAGGGAATGGGAGCGGCATGGGAAGGTGCCGACAATCTTGCTTTTGTTGAGCAGATATCCGGCTTTACCGAGGAACTCAAGGCAATGGCTGCAAAGCTGTCAAGTGCGAGTCAGACCCTTGACCAGCAGAGAGCAAACTATGTAGCACAGCAGGACAGCAACATTGCCCAGGTCAAGAAGCTCACCAATTGATTATTAAGAAAGGAGACTGACTTATGGCAGGCAATAGCACTAAAGTAAATACCGATCAGGTAGAACAGATAGCAGGCAATCTTGAAAACCTGAACAGACGGCTCACAGATGAGCTGAAAAACGCAAGGAACACTCTGAATAACCTCAGCAACATATGGACCGGTGAGGCAGCACAGGAGACCACCTCATCCTTCAACGAGTTTGCTGACAAGTATTTCCAGAGCTATGAGGACATCATCCAGCAGTATGTTCAGTTCCTCAGAACTTCCGTTGCGGAGGGCTACTTCAATACCGAGACTCAGAATATCAGCCTTTCCGATGCATTTAAGTGATCGCCATTCGGAAGCTCGTAAGACCAACGTCTAAATAGTTCAGCGGCCACGGTTATGGGATCGTATTGAAAAACAGATCATTGTTTTCGGTTCCTTACTCATTAAGCATTAAGCATAGATCCCATAACCGTTTTTTATTGTTTGTGATATATGAAAAAGCTGATTATTGTAATACTTGCAGTCCTATTCATGATGGGAGCGTGCACTAACATGAGATTAAGAGACTTTTTTGGCAATTCATTACAAGACAAAATGATGAATTACATAAACGAGAAATATGATGATTCCTTTACGTTTTTGAATACATATGGAGGACGTATAGGTGCCGATTACCATAAGATCATCGTTTCCTCGGAAAAGTACCCTAACAAGGAAATAGTAGTAACTTGTTATGTATCCGATGACGGCGAAACGTATTCGGATAATTATCTGAGCATTAAATATGAAGATGATACAAGAGCCTGTATAGAGGAGATGATTAAATCTTTATATGGGGAGAATTGTTTTATATATTATCGCCCGAATCTTTTGTCAATGCCGAGCGGAGCTTCGAATGACATGAGCTTTGATGAGTATATAGGAAAAGCGACTTCGGGAATTAGTTTTACTGCGATAGTGAATGTTGAAAATGCCGAAGTATCCAAAGAAGCAGAGTTGGAGAGTCTAAAGAAAGCCTTACACAATGCGGGACTTTGCTGCAGCGGTACCATTTATTTTGACGACAGAGGTCAAGACCTCACAAGGCTTACACCGGACAACTATTACAGTGAATGTCTGAATAGTGAAGAATATGCAGAGCGACTGTCTTTTATAGCAAACGAAGATTTTGAATTTACAAAAGCTGCTTGGGAATAAACTATGGATAATAAAACACAAACAGAAATTGAAATATCTGCGATTCTTAATGAATTTACCTATCTGGACATGAGATTCGACGAAGGTACGACGCTTGGAGAGATAGTTGACAAAATAGGAAATACAGTAAATGAGAATGGCAGTAGACTGGTTGACGAAGCTGATTTTAAGGTGTTGAAGGCTGCTGTAGATAATAATTCATATTTGGCAGACTTTAAACTCGTCAGTCAAAGCGGAAACAAAGGAGAACTGCTGACTGATCAGCTTATACAAGCTGCGACATTCAAAAGTCCGGAAGGCGATTACTATGTATGCTACAGAGGGACGGGTGAAGGTAGATGGCCTGACAACGCAAAAGGAATGACTGCAGTCAGTACACAAATGCAGGAGGCTGCTGCTGATTACTTCGATTCCGTAGCGGACAAATTCGGCTTTGCGGATGCTAAAGCTGACGGAAGCAGAATAATCGTTACCGGCCACTCAAAAGGTGGCAATGAGGCCCAGTATGTAAACATGGCAGCCGAAAATGAGCATCTTATAGATAACTGTTACTCTTTTTGCGGACAAGGTCATTCGGATGCCGCTATGGAAAAGTATCAGGAAAATAAGAGCACAGAGTATTACAATGAGCAGCGTGACCGTATGTACTCTATTTGCGGTGAAAATGACTATGTAAATCCTTTGGGGAGAAAACTCATTCCTGACGAAAATACGTACTATGTAAAAACGGAGGGAATCGGAGCAGAAGAATTCCATCATATTTCATATATGCTTGGCGATGGCGAGTCATATAATGCGCTAACATGGACTCATGGCCCAAACGGAGAGATCATTAACGGTGAAAGAGGCCCTGTCGGGGACTTTGCCGCGACTTTGTCCGAGCGAATGTTTGCCCTTGGCATTGATGATCTTGACGGATGTGCGACGGCACTTATGTACACTATAGACATATTACTTTCGGCTTCTTCGGGAAATATTCAGAGTTGGCATCAAATTGGGGATGCCGAATTTGACCCCACTGACTTTCTTGATTTGCTCGCGGATGGGCTTCCGGTGATTATAAGTGCATTGCAGTTTTCCTTTGCCGAAGGTTTCGTTGAAAGTGATACTTTGAAATGGAAGCTGATATGTCTTTTAGGTTTTGCAATAGCCGGTATTGGCGGAAATATATCTGAACCGATCAATGCTTTCTTTAAGTGCTTGGATTTTGCACAGGAAAAGCTTGAGCAAATAAAAGAGTTTACAGCAGACATAAGGGCGTTTTTCGCAGACTTGAAAGAGGAGTATATAAAAGCGTTCAACAGCCTCAAGCACCAATTTGACAGCTATATTTTCAGTGCCGCATATCAATATGTTGCGGACAACAATGTTATAGATGTCGATACATATAGGTTGCAAGAATATGCAAGCAGGCTTACGAATATCAGTAGACGAGTGGCAACTCTTGACCGCGAAATGGATGATCTATATTGGAAGGTGGGGCTTTCCGATATACTTGACCTGCTTAAAGCAGACCTCTTGACAAGCTACAGCTTTAGACTGAGATCATGTGCAAACTACTTGAATGAAACCGCGAACAACTTTACTGCTCTTGAGAGCTGCTTGATAAACAAATTATAAACGGATATAAAGAGAGGAGTGATCGATATGGGTTCAAACGGAAGCGGACAATTGGAAGACATCAAAACAGAGCTTAGGAAAATCATAAATGATCTTGAGGATGTTTCCAACGGTGTCAGGACAAACTTCAAAGGCATTGGAAATGAAAGATGTGCAAACTGCCTTGACCAGGTCGTAGAGCAGTACCGAAGAGCTCTGACTAAGCTTAACAATGTCAACACATCAAAAATCTCTGAGGATTGGCTTGCAATACAATGCGGCGGAGGTGGATTCAGATAATGGCGGACATTATAGTAAATACAGATTTGCTAAAAGACTATGCAGCCAAACTCGAAAAAATTAACAACAGAATAATAACACTTGATTGGCAAATCAAGTCATTGTATTCCCAAGTTGGCTTCTTCGACCTTATTCCTTTGATAAAAGCAGATTCATTAGTTAATTTTAACTTCAGAGTATTAAGCAGTCGGCAGTATTTAAATACTACCGCAAGATTTTTTGAATATGCGGAGAATAATATAGTAAGAAGGAAAGATTTCAACTACTCATTATTTGATTTATTTGAACAAATGATGAATTGGCGGATAGAAGGAATTGGCACAGGTGGATGGCACAGGCTTCCCGGAATGCATAACATTGGCCTTGCGGCAAGCATACTTGAAAGCTACTATATGGTATCCGCATCTGATTATGTAGCGTTTTTCAAGGGAGAAGACGAGTTAACGTATTACGATGAGGATGGTTATAAACAGACGATTTCATTTAAACCGGAAGCCGGCTATGAAGATAAAAACAAGATATCGGAGACCAAGCAAAAAGAAAAGAGCCTTTATCAGAAAAATGAAGACGAGAGCTTTTATGATAAAAGAGGGACGATTTTAGAGTATAATTTCGAAAGAAAGAAAGAAAAAAGCAATTGGGAAGCTAAGGTCGAAGGCAAAAGTAAATATGCACAAGGTTCTGCTGAGGCAAAATATTTGAACAGAGAAGCCCATTTAGAAGCGTCAGCCGGCTTTTATGTATATGAAAAAGACAATGACGGTAATGTAAAAAAAATATTCTCACCCGGTGTTTCAGCCGAAGTAGGTGTGAGTGCTTCGGTATTTGAGGCAAGTGCCGATGGAAGAGTCGGTTTGGGCGAAGATAATAATATGCTTGGCATTTACGGAGAAGTGGAAGCCGAAGTCTTATCAGCCGAAGCAACTGCTAAAGTAGCAATTAACAAGAATGAGGTTTATGCCGAAGGCAGTGCGGAAATCAATGTTGCGAAAGTAAGCGGCGAAGCCGGAGTGTCAGTTCTCGGAACGGATGTCGGTGTAACAGGAAGCTTGAAAATCGGAGTCGGTGCTCATGCAAAAGCAGGATATACAGACGGAAAGTTAAAAGTTGATGTTGGCTTAGCTGCGGGCATAGGCATAGACGTCGGAATTGAAGTAGATGTGTCAGGTACGATCAATGCAGTAACGGGGGCTGCCGAGTCAGCGTGGAATGCAACCAGTGGTTTCGTGTCTGATATGAAAGACGGACTATCGACCTTTGCCTCGAACTTTTCACTTTGGTGATATGAAATCGGGTGATTAAAATAGATGTGCTTATAGTAGCCGCTGTAGTTGCAATATTTGGTTTCTCGCTATTTGTCATAGGCTTTGCGTTAAAAAGGCAGGTAAACAGGTTCATGGCGAATGCAAGAGCGTGCAGAGCGGAAGTCATTGGATATACACGAGGGGGAAATTCGAGCTGGTATACTTTGCTGGTGAAACTGATTGGAGCAGAAGATGACGGGGTATACAGTTGTAAATCAGGCAAGATCAATACTTGGGATTACCCGAAAGGAACAATCATAAATGTTGTTTATTCTCCACAAAAAATGCTTGGAATAAACTTTCCGGAAATCCATTTAGCAGATAATCCTCCGCACGGTAGCATAAAGCTTGGCAGAATAATCGAGTGGTTTGGTCTTGCTTTATTAGTGATTTCAGTTATACTTGTAACAGTAGGAATAGTAATTTGACAACAATTATTTAGAAAGAGGTATTTAAAATGTTTGAAGGTCTTTTACCTATAGGCAGTGTAGTTTTGCTCAAAGATAGCAAAAAAAGAATAATGATAGTAGGCGTACTTCAAAAGCAAATCAAAGAAGGCAAAGAAATTATATGGGATTATTCCGCTTGCTTCTATCCCGAAGGATACATGGGTCCGGACAAAACATTCTTGTTTAATGCGGAACAGATAGAAAAAGTATTTGCAATTGGATATCAAGATGTGGAACAGTTTGAGTTTAAGCAAAAAATCGATGAATTCCGCAGCAAAATGCTTGCAAATGATTCCGCGGAAACGGAGTAAGGTGAAGTTGTTCACCTAAATATATACAAATTATTAAAAATAGAGGTGAATATGATGACAAAACCTCCAGAAACACCTGATTCAAGAACAACACCGGGAAGTGCACAGGCAATGATGGACGAATTCCTTAACAGCCATAATGTAGGAACAGCGGCGGAGTGGTCAGACAATATTGTGAGCTCATTTGAAAATGTCGGGGCAGGAGCAATATTTAACAACCCCGGACACTTGGGAGCCGGGATTAATGCCATCGGAGACATTGCACAGAATATGGCTGCCGTGGCATCCGGGCTTGGCAACGATGTCAAAATGGATACCGATGCCGTGACGACGATAGCGGATAATATCGCTATACTGAACGGCGATATGAAGGATAGGTTCAACGAGCTTTCCAAGGCGGTCGACAAGCTGCACGGCTCCTGGGAGGGCAAGGCTGCGGAAACTTGCATCGGAAAGTTCAAAGACATAGACTCAGCTTACAGCGAATCAAGATATACGGTAATCAACAACGTTGTTCTTTTCCTCAAGCAGCAGATCGGAGAAGGTTATGAAGAAACCGAAAAGGCCAATGTTTCGCTTGCCGATTATTTCAAGTGATTCGGAGGGGTGAAAAATGGCACATATTAAAGTAGACAAAGCACAGCTCGAGGCTACGGCGAAAGCAGTTGACTCTTGCCGTCAAGCCCTTAAAAAGGATATGAACAATGCAACTAAAGAGGTGCATGACCTTTCCGCAGCATGGAACGGAGAGGACTACACGGCGTTTTTGAACCAGTGGAACGAAGTCAAAAACAAAGAGTCCGTCTACTATCAGCTTGACAAGTCTCTTATGTCGTATGCAGAATATCTCAGATACGCAAAAGCACAGTATGAGGATGCACAGCAGAAAGCGGTAAAGGCCGCAAATCTCCTACGTTGATAAGGAAGATATCTTTTGAGCAAGGTTAGCATTTACAATAAACGCGGTAAGATAAGCGTATGCAACAAGGTCGTATATCCCGAGACCGTAAACGAGAGATTGAATGCGGAATTGGCATATGGCAAATATCCCGATTTTTTGCCTACCGAGCTTGTTCACAAGAGCAAGGGTGCAAATATAATTTGCACAGCGGACAATCTTGTCCCCTTGACGATGTTTTTCTCGGAAACGGTCGATAAAAGAACCTTCCTTGACATTGTTTTGAAGCTTATCGGAATAGTAAAACGCTGCGAGGAAAACAGAATAAACCCCAATAACATTGATTTCGAGAAGGACAGGATCTTTGTCGATCCGATATCTGCCGCTGTCAAATGTGTGTATTGGCCCATTGTTAACAATCAGCGGGCAAATCCGCCGCACATATTTTTCAGCCGTATGCCGTGTGACGTTAAATTCACCGGCTTTGAGGACAACGCATATCTGCGAAGGTATGCGGAGTTCTTTGACGGATACAGGGCCTTTTCGCTCAATGAATTTGAGATGCTGATCTATGAGCTGATGGGAAGAGCACCGGATGCCTTTTACGGAACAGGCGGAGGATTTTCGGGGAAATTAGGCAGTGAAGGCAAGACCCATGATTTTGACCGCCCGTCATCCGACAAGGTCGAATACGATCCCTTCAAGAGCAGCCCCGTAACACCGGGCTCAAGGCATAAGTCCGGGGGCGGCAAGCAAGTCCAAGGAGGTTCCGGAGAGACGACTGTTATCACAAATGGAACCACAGACGGCACAAAGCCTATTCATGAAGAAGCGAAGCAGCCCCAATGCAGCAAGCTTGTCCGCACGAAAACAGGTGAGATCATTCCCATAAACAAGCCTGCTATCACACTCGGCTGCGACCCTATGTGCGATTATGCCATCAGAGACAACGGCTATGTAAGCAGATTCCATGCAACGATCATTAATTATGAGATGCATTGCTGCATAGTTGATAACAACTCTACAAACAAAACCAGAGTGAACGGAATGATTCTTCATCCGCAGACCGAAACAAGGCTTATCGACGGAATGAAAATCAGTCTTGCAAATGAGGAGTTCATATATTATACTTAATAAGGCAAAAGGGCAGTTCATATTGAATTGTCCTGTTTTGCGATATGGAGACCGAATATAAACGTAAAAGTGAGGATACGAGTATGTTTTGTGGAAAATGCGGTGCGATATTGCCTAACGATGCTGTGCTTTGTCCCGTGTGCGGTGCCGCAGCACCAAACGGTAAAAAGCCCAAAAGAAAGGGCAAGAAGAGTATCACCAAGATCGTTTTGATAGCTCTTGCGGCGTTGATCGTTGTGGGACTTGCGGTGTTTTTGATAGTCCGCAATACGCCGCTCATGCAGATCAAGCTTGCCGCTGAGAGCAGCTTTGACGATTTCAAAGAGGCGATCGGTGAGGATTCCGATTTCGGCAAGATGCTTGACATCATTGAAAAGACCGCAGATGACAATGCATATACCATCGGACTTGAGCTTGAATACTACGACGGCTATGAGGATAGCTACAACGGCTATGACTATAGTTGGGAGGAAAGACAGAGCATTGACTTCACCGTCAACTACGACGGCGATGCCGAGGAAGTCGGCGTGAATGCAACTTATAAAGTGTACAGCTACTACTTTGACGAGGAGTACGACGAGGAAAACGAGAACTCCGCCACCGTTAAGGGCTACATTTACGCCGATGACGAGTCGATGCTCATACAGCTTGATAACAATGACGATGAGGTGTACCTCATTCCTCTTGCCGATTTCGGTGAACGCTTCTCCGATTCCGATTTCTACGACGAGGTAGGCGGCAGTACCGCCGAGGAGCTTGAGGAGCTGGAAGTGAACCTTTTTGCCGATACGGGCCTTTCGGAGTTCAAATCCGCTTATGAGGACGTTTACGAGGAATTTGAGGATAGCACGGAGATCGAAAAGACCGACGAGGATATCCCCGGTATCGACAGTGACGACATGACCGTTTACCGTGCCGATATCGACCCCGAATCTGCAATGGAGCTTATCGGAAGCTATTATGTGTTCCAGTTCGATGCTATCTTTGGAGAGGATGCTCTTGAGGATCAGAAGAACGAAGCACTGAGCACCTTTGAAAACAATGCCGATAGGCTTTCCGACTATGACATGAGCATATACGCCGGTATCATGGACGGTAAGCTTGTCGCACTGAGCCTTGTGGTAGATGACGGAAGACACGAAGATTATATAACTCTTTCGCTTGAGGGCGAGGACAATATCTGGGATGAGTTCTATGTCTACTACGGCCGTGACGGCGATGATGAGACCGTGCTGTCCGGCGGCATTGAATCCAAGAGCAGCGGCTTTAAGATATACGCCGAAGCCGGCGGATATGAATATTCGCTGACCTGCAAAAATGGCACCCTCTCCGTTTACAGAGATGACAGTTGCCTCTTTGAAGCAAAGCTCGATGTGTATGATGACGATGAGACCTTCGCCTTAAGCTTCACTTATGACGATTACGACGTTGTCCTTGAATACGGAGTGCTCCAAGAAAGCCCCGATGAGCCCGACGGAGAAGTTATAGATGTCTTTGACGAGCTGGACACGGACGACCTCCAAGAGATCGTCGATGATATGACAGATCAAGTATGACCAATAAAACCGGTGGCAAGCGAAAGCTTGCCACTGCTTTGTCAACAACCTGTTGACAAAGCACAGATTTTCGTATATTATTTATACATTATACTCATAGTACAGCCGTAAGGCGTTTAATTTTGCCCATACTTGTCACAGTATTAACAAAAATTAGAATATCAAAATATCAAAAGAAAGAGGAAAAATCAATGTCACACAATGCTTTGAAAAAGAAAGCGAGACAGGCACAGGTCATTTTCGAGGACCTGACGAAGCAGTACGGCATCAAACCGATACCCACGGTTTTCGTTGCCGATGAGCAGAGGGAAGCACAGCTTAAAAAGGCATGCTTCACCGAAAATCCCTTCCCCCCTCCGGTGAACGTCACCATTTTGAAGAAGCGCCGTCCCGGTGTTGAGCTGCTTTTCGAGGAAGAAAAGGTTTTGCAGACTCCGGCAATCGCAGCGGTTTTGGCAGCTTGCAGCTCCGTTGCCACCGAGATCGGTGAGCTCAGAGGCGACAATACCACCGGCGCGGAGACCATCTGCGACGTTGCGTTTGCAGGTATGCAGGCTATCCGCCTTTACATGGCATCCCATGAGGGCACAAAATTCGCATGGGCTCGTGTTATGAGCGCTATCAGAGTCAACAACGCCTTTAACGGTTCCTTCTTCAAGTACCGTGCCAAGGACGGTCGTGACGTAAGCTTCCATGTTTACTATCAGAGCCAGCAGGAAAAGCTCGCCGCAGCACTTCCGTTCTCGAAGAAGGGCTCTCAGTATACGATGCTTTCCATGTCCAAGGATAAGAAGGAGATGGCTGAGGTCGTCGGCAAATACAATGCACTTGAGCTTGAGGAGATATCCTTTGACTGCGGTGCTTGCGGCTGTATGCTCAGATCTCGGGAGGAGTGGGAGTCTTCCGAGGTAGGCAAGGCTGTTATTGCAATGCCTCTCATCCGCACCGATAAGGAGCACGAGTCACCTGCACCCGATTGGGGAAAGCCCAATCCTCACGGCCCCCTGTCCGGTGTTAAGGTGCTTGACCTTACCCACATAATCGCAGGCCCTGCCTGCTCCCGTGTCCTTGCCGAGTACGGTGCCGATGTTCTTCTTGTAAGACGCGGTGAGTTTGTCGGTCAGGAGCAGTCCATGCTCGAGTTCGACGGTTGGGCAGGCAAGAACTCCATCCAGCTCGACTTCAACATTCCCGAGCAGCTTGAAAAGTGCAAGGAGCTCATTAAGCAGGCCGATATCGTGACCTACTCCTACCAGAACGGAACACTTGACAAGTTCGGACTGTCCGAGGCGGATATCCGTGCTCTCAATCCCAATGTGATCTATGCAAATCTCATGTGCTTCTCCGACACCGTATGGAAGGATCGCCCCGGCTGGGCACCTTGTGCTGAGGATATAACCGGTCTGTCCGTCCGCAACGGCAGCATGGAGGAGCCCGTAAACCTCAACGGCGTTCCCCTCGACTACTTCCCCGGCTTCATCCTTGCCCTCGGCACGCTGCTTGCAATCGCAAAGCGTCTCAAGGAGGGTGGCGGCTATAAGGTCACTACCTCTCTGACCCGTGGAGCACAGTATTTGCATGAGTGCACCGACCTTTGCGAAAAGGGTCTCGACGGCGATTTCAGCTCCACCGTAGCGGAAAGCTCCGACGAAGAAGTGTGGGACGATGTCCGTATACACGTCAAGGGCTGTGCAACGGGACTTGCAGGCTTCCCCGCACCCGGCGTCGTCAATACCGTATACCCCACAAATCTCAAGAACATGAAATTCGTTGACGGCTGCACCGGCTGGAACCAGAAATAAACCCACGATCATAACACCGCTTACGACTACCGTAAGCGGTGTTTTTTCATTCTATCGTTCCGAAAAGACCCTTGGTTGCAAGTCCGCTGATTATTTTCGCAAGCTCTCAAAAGGCATCGATAAATACCTGCCTTGTTTTTGCTGTTTGCTCCGGCTTTTTGTTCATTTTACAGCCTCCAAATGATCGCCCGACAAGCTTTGAAACCTTGTCGGTTAATGGATTTCGTAAATAACAGTATAATGATACAACACGTTGTTGGGCAATGTCACAAGCAAATGAATTAAAAGGAGTGACAGTATGTCTCTTATCGAAGTAAACAAGCTGACGAAGGATTACGGCCATGGCAGAGACGTTTTCGATATTACGCTGAATGTGGAAAAGGGCGTATGCTTCGGCTTCTTGGGGCGGAACGGAGCCGGAAAAACGACGGCGATACGCCATCGGCAACGCCGCCTTCAGGACAAAAGACTTATCGCTGTAATGAAAAACCTCGGTGCTCAGATTGAGCACCGAGGTTTTATAATTCAATTTTACGCCTCTGCGATTATGCGGCGGATGACCTTTGCACAGCGTTCCTCATCGTAGATAACGGGAACGGGGTAAACGGGGTTAGCTTCTTTGAGTGCCCACTGCACCATCTGAGGAATGTCCTCCTCCTTGATGTTGTCGAAGCCGGTGGGGATATTCATACGCTTGTTCATTGCACGGATCTCGGCAATAAACGCCTTTGCACGGCTTTCCTCATCGCCGGAGGCGGCAACACCGGTAATGGTTGCAAGATGAGCAAGCTTCTTGTAAACGGCAGAGCCGTAGTCCTCCAAGACTATGGGGAGGATGACTGCATTTGCAAGACCGTGAGGGGTATTGTACAGACCGCCGAGAGTGTGGGCTATTGCATGGACATTGCCGACACCGGCTCTTGTGAACGCAAAGCCGGCCTTAAAGGAGGCGGTGAGCATTTCCTGTCTTGCTTCCATGTCGTTACCGTCGTTATATGCACGCTCTAAGTACTTGAATATTGCGACCGTAGCCTCCTCTGCAAGAGTGTCGGTCTCTTTGGTGGTGTAGTGAGCACATATGTATGCCTCAACGGCATGGGTCAGAGCGTCCATACCGGTGGTGGAGGTAGTCTTCTGGGGAAGATTTCTCGTAGTCTCGGGATCAAGCACTGCATACAGGGGAACAAGGGAGATGTCCATGAGTGCAGCCTTGTGATGCGTCTCATCGTCGGTGATGACTGCTGCTATCGTGGTCTCGGAGCCGGTGCCTGCGGTAGTGGGGACTGCAACGAAGGTGGGGAGCTTATGCAAAACTCTGAAAAGACCGGAGAGCTGCTGAACACTGCGTTTGGGGTGAACGACTCTTGCAGCAGCACCCTTTGCTGCATCCATGGGAGAACCGCCTCCGATAGCAAGAAAGCCGTCACAGCCGTTTTCAAGATACATAGCCTGGATCTCGTTTACGACCTTGACGGTGGGGTTAGCTGCGACCTGAGAGTAATGCACCGCCTCGATACCGTTTGCCTTGAGGCTTTCGATGATCGGGGGAGCGATGGTTTTACCGACGGTACGACCGGTAACGATCATGACCTTTTTGTTGCCGTGCTTTTTAAAAAGAGAGGGGATCTCACTGACGGAGCCGACACCCTTTAGGGCGATGGGCTTACGCCAAGGCAGAAGCCTTGCACCGGCACCAAAAACGGTTTGGAAGGTGCGGTAGTATATATTCTTGCATTTAGACATAGCTATTCTCCTTTATTCATTATTGTTCAGAATAATTATATATTGTAAAAGAGATACAGTCAAGCCCAAAAGCCTTATTGACAGCAGGGGAGACCGAGTGTAAAATTATTGCTGTAGATATCCGCGACCCCAAGGAGGCGTAACATGAAAAAGAAATTCGCCAAAAACAAAAAGACGATAGCGATCGTGACAGCGGCCTTGCTGCTTTGTGCTGCGATCGTGC
This sequence comes from uncultured Oscillospiraceae bacterium, assembly GCA_964446815.1. GTDB lineage: Bacteria > Bacillota > Clostridia > Oscillospirales > Oscillospiraceae > F23-B02. The sequence continues at coordinate 13,394 of CAYUQN010000021.1, forward strand.
TGATAATAGTGCTAAACGGTGGGGAGGAGGAAGCGGTGAACCTGCCCTTTGACCCTGCCATCACCGTAACCGAGGAATCGGCAATGGGCTTAAAGCTCCTTTCTCTGGACTCGATAGCAGGTGTTTACCTTGAGGATGGAAGCGATACGCCGACGGAGAACATTTTCACCGCCACCTTCCGCAATGAGGGAGGCAGCACCCTCCGACTTGCAGGTATCATACTGAATATAAACGGCACAGAATACCGCTTTGAAGTGACGACGATACCCGCCGGAGCAACGGTAAGGGCAATGGAAACGGGAAAGCAGGCAATGCCCCAAAGCATTGAAAGCTGCGTCATGAGCACAGAATATATATCGTGGTTTGAAAACGAGCCCTCTCTTTGCGAAAGCACCTTTGAGATAGAGCAGAGGGATAATACACTTATCGTCACCAATATATCCGATTCCGATGTCACGGGGCCTGTTTATATATACTATAAGAACTACGACGGCGAAATGTTTATTGGCGGTATAACCTATCAGGTCAGCATACCGGATGGACTTTCTTCCGGTGAAAGCGTTGCATTACCGGCAGGGCACTTCTACACCTCGGCTTCCAAGCTGATGTTTGTCTATGCACCGTACGACGCTTGATTTTTCGGGCATTATACTGTGCATTGAGTCACCGTTTGAGCTCAATGCTACTGATAAGTCCAAGCTTTTTACAACGGATGACCTAACTCCTACGGTGAGGGTGAAGGTCACATTTTCCGACAGCATTTCCGATGCCAAGGGTGATACGTGGACGGAAAACGGTATCACATGGCATTGTCTTAAAAATATGCCGATGCAGGGCAAGCTTCTGCCATACGCCCATGTCGGCTATTCACAGGGCAATGTCGAGCTCATAATGCATGAAAACTACCGCAGCGTCACCGATGTCTCGATGGTGCTCAGAACGATGGATCTCAATCATATACTTTTGCAAAGCGATGCCTTTGTGCTCCATGCCTCGTATGTTATTTACAAGGGCAAGGCACTTATCTTCACGGCACCGAGTGGTGTCGGCAAGTCCACTCAGGCGATGCTTTGGGAAAAATACCGTGGTGCCGAGATAATAAACGGCGACCGTTGCTTGATAAGAAAGACCGAAAACGGCTTTGTCGCAGGCGGTATGTACTATTCCGGTACCTCCGAATACTGCCTTAACAGGACGGCGGCTATCGATGCCCTTGTGCTTTTGCGGCAGTCAAAGCAAAGCACTGCAAAAGGCGGACAGGGGATAGGAGCGTTTCGGCACATATTCAAGGAGTGTACACATAAGACCTGCTTTCCGGAGGATACCGCAAAGGCGGCACAGCTTGTTGCCGATCTAACGGAAAGCATTTGCATAGCGGAGCTTGCCTGTCTTCCGGATGAAACGGCAGTCACGGCACTTGAGGAGTTTTTAAATGGAAGGACAGTATGTTGAATCGAGAATAAGCAAGCACCTGCACTATAAGGCGTCAGCAGCCGGAATACCGCTTTCGGGCACCTTTGAGCTGACGCCCTGCTGTAATCTAAGCTGCAAAATGTGCTATGTCCGCAAAAGCATGGCAGAGGTAAAGGCGGAGGGCGGACTTATGACCGCCGCCGAATGGATAGAGCTCGGCAAGAAGGCAAGGGACAGGGGTATGCTCTACCTCCTGCTGACAGGCGGTGAGCCGCTGTCACGTCCCGACTTTTGCGAGATCTATACGGCAATGCGGCACTTGGGACTTGTGGTTTCGATAAATACCAACGGCACCTTGATCGACGATCGGATGATAGAGTTTTTTGCGGCAGACCCACCATCGAAGATCAATATGTCGCTGTACGGAAGCAGCAGGGAGACTTATGACAGGCTATGCGGAATACCGAGTGCGTATGACAAGACCATGTACGCATTGAGAGAGCTCAGACGCAGGGGAGTTACCGTCAAGGTCAACTACAGTGTAACGCCGTATAACAAAGCCGACTTCGATGGGATATTTGCCGCCGCAAAGGAAAATAACTGCCATGTTCAGCTTGCGTCGTATATGTTCCCACCGCTCAGACGTGACATGGAAAGTGTCGGCCATAATGACAGAATGTCCCCCGAGGAGGATGCCGCAATAGCCCTCAGAGCGGAGAGAAACCGCATGAGCCGTGAGGAATTTCTGCTTCGCTGTAAGGTGAGAGCGGAGAAAACAGGCGGAAGCGATGGCGATGAGTGCCTTGACGAGCCCTCGGAGCATATCGGCTGCCGTGCAGGCAGCACGGCGTTTTGGGTCGATTGGAAGGGCGGAATGAGCGCCTGCGGTATGATGCCGCTGACTGCGGCAAATGCCCGTGAGGTGGGCTTCGATGCCGCATGGGAAGCGGTCAGAGCAAAAACCAAGGAGATCTTTATGCCGCCTAAATGTACGGTCTGTCCCGAGAGAGCGGTGTGCATAGTGTGTGCCGCCTCCTGCTATTGCGAGACCGGCGGCTTTGCCTCGGCACCCGAATACCTGTGCCGCAGAACAAAGGAGTTTATAAGGCTCAGTGATATTGAACTCAAAACGGAGGGTAAAGACGATGAAAGCTAATCCTGAATTTATATCGAGAGAGATCGCCGGTGAGCTTGTCCTTGTACCGGTGGGTACGGCTGCAAAGAATTGTGACGGACTGATAACCTGCAACGAGGTCGGCACTTTCATCTGGAAATGCCTTGAGAGCGATACCTCCGTCGCCGCTGTTGCAAAGGAGATATGCAAGGAGTTTGAGGTAGACGAAGTGACCGCAGCAAAGGATGCGGAGGAATTTATAGACCGCTTAAAGCATCTCGGTGCGATAAAAGACTGAAAAATCCGACCCTTGGGTCGGATTTTTCAATCTGTAATATTCGGAACATCGGAGCAGGGTCTCACGGCGTTTACAATATGCTCGACCTCACTCAGCGGAAGCTCCGAGGAGAGCTTGATATAATATATGTATTCGCCCGTTGCCCAGACGATATTCATATCGTCCCACTTCTCATCGGTTAGGATGAACACCTTAGTGTCGTTAAGCTCCCTCTGCGACACCTTGATACCGTTACCGTACAGCGAAAAGCCGTATTCATTCTCGGGAACGGAGCTCAGAAGCCTTTGCTCAAAAACGATGAAGTCGCCGCTTTGACTGTCAAACCATTGGGTAACGCCGCTTTTGTTCAGCTTGCTGAAGCACAGCTCATAGCCCTCGGGAACATAGTCGGGGCAGTGAGGGGAGGCAACCTCCGGAAGCTCGGTGAGATCTTCGGCCTCGGCGGTGAAATAGTATCGCTCGTCCTCTATGTGGAGCGTGAGCTCAATGGGACGCTCACCGCTGTCGCTTGCGGCAAGAGCAGCACATATCAAGACGGATACGAAAACGGCAGCGGCAATAATCGTCCTCAAAAGACGACGATTAGGACGCTGCGTTGTTTTGCTCTCACCGCCGTCAATGTCCTCGGAGTAGGAATATTTAAGTGCCGCCTCGGAGGGCACCGTGTCATAGCAAAATGAAACTGAATCAAGCAGAGCCTGTTTAAAGCTGTCATTATTCTTCAAAACATAATCCCTCCCTACGGCATTGCTTTATCAAAAGCTTTTTGCCTCTTGTGAGCTGCTGATGAACTGTACACTGCTTTCTGCCCAAAAGCCTTGCAATCTCCCTGTGCTTAAACTCATAAACATAGCGCAGGAGCAGAACTTCACGATATTTGAGCGGGATCTTCAGCAGGGCATTCATAAGAACGTCATAGTCCAAACGCTTCATCACCTGCTCGAAAAGCCTGTCATCACTTCCGAGCATATGATCGTCTATGCAAACTATAGACTCATTGTTTCGGGCTATCGACTTATCGCGAATGTTGATAGCGGCATTCCTTGCAGCTGTCAGCACATAGGTTTTAAGAAGCTTGGGATCATCGATGGGTAGGGAGTTGATCTGCGAGGCTATTGCCGTGAACGCCTCCTGCACGGCATCCTCCGCATCCGCATCATTTGCCAATATTTTTTTGGCGACATATAGCATTTGAAGCCTGTAGTCATTGTAGATCCTTTCAAATACAGGTACGGAAACCGGATCCTCAATGAGCGAGGCATACATTATGAGCAAAGCTTTCACATCCTAAATAGACATTGTGCCCATTATAGCCAAAACCACCGAAAATTTCAACCGACTATTTCTCAGACGGTTTACATAATATCGAAATTATCAAGCCGAAGAATACAGCAGCACATATTCCTGCCGCTGCTGCGGTGAAGCCTCCTGTGAAAATACCGATGAAGCCGTCCTCCGAGACGGCTTTTTCAACGCCCTCGGCAAGAATATTTCCGAAGCCTGTGAGGGGTACGGATGCACCGGCACCTGCCCAATCGACAAGAGGACGGTAGATGCCCAAAGCACCGAGTATGACACCGACAACAACATAAGAGGTCAGTATTCTTGCAGGAGTGAGCTTTGTCCTGTCGATGAGGATTTGTGCGACGGCACATAAAGCACCGCCTACGAGAAAGGCTTTGATATACATACTAAGCTCCATATCAGACCTCCAAGGATATCGCATGACATATGCCGGATATGCTAAGCCCCTGCTGAACCGTGGTAGGGGACATGAGGGCACCGGTTGGCGCAAAAAGCACCCTACGCCATTTACCCTCTGCCATACCGCCCAAAACGTAGGAGCAAAGCACCGAAGCGGAGCAGCCGCAACCGCTGCCTCCTGCATGAACATCCCGAGAGCTTCGGTCAAAGATAAGCAAACCGCAGTCGGAGTAGCTTTCACCGAGGCTTATACCGTCAAGACGAAACAGCTCCTCAAGATTATCGTGCCCATAAGCACCGAGATCACCGGTAAGGATCAGATCGTAATACGACGGAGCCCTGCCCGTATCCTCAAAATGAGCCTTCAAGGTCTCGTAAGCGGCAGGGGCCATGGCAGCACCCATGTTGTTTGCGTCTTTGATCCCTGCGTCCTTGATCTTGCCGCTTGTGATGCAGTCGATATGCACACCGCCACCGTCAGAGCTCAAGATTACAGCACCGGCACCCGTGACGGTCCACTGTGAGCTCGGAGGACGCTGACCACCGTATTCCAAGGGAAAGCGAAACTGCCTTTCACTCGAACAAAAATGTGAGCTTGTTGCCGCTAAGACCCTATCGGCAAAGCCGCCGTCTATTGTCATTGCCGCAAGTGAGAGGCTTTCGCCCATGGTGGAGCAGGCACCGTATAAGCCGAAGTAGGGGATACCCAGCTCCTTAAATGCGTATGCCGAGCCCATGCACTGATTGAGAAGATCGCCGCTGAAAGCGTAGTCAATGTCCTGCGGCACGGTACCGAGCTTGTCGCAGCACAGTAAAACGCAGTGCCGGAGCATGGCACTTTCCGCTGTCTCCCAAGTTTTTTCACCGAAAAACTCATCATCGGAAATGCTGTCAAAGTATTTACCCAAGGGGCCTTGCCCCTCCTTGTCACCGACTACCGAGGCAAAAGCGGCGATAGAGGGCGGCGAGGAAAAATGAACAGTCTGCTTACCTGTTTTCTTCATAAAAAATCACCGGACATAGTATGTCCGGTGATCCTTGTAATTATGATTTTTTGTGATATCAGCCACCGTGCATGATACCGGTCTTCTCCTTGCTGCGGTCGAAACGGGCACGGATGGGATCAAACAGCTTACCGCCGAAGATTCCGATGAAGACGAATATGATGCACATGAGCAGGAGCACGAGTATGCACTTGAGATAAACGTGATCGTAGCTGCCTGCGATAGTCTCACGCATTGCATTCATCGCATAGTTGAAGGGCATTACGGGGTACAGCGAACGGAAGAAGTTGGGCAGCATCTCCATGGGATAGGTTGCACCGGAGCCTGCGACCTGAACAACGAGGATGATGATACTGAGAGCCTCACCGATATTGCCGAAGGCGTAGACAAGACCGTAGTTCATGAGAGTAAACAGCAGGCTTGTGATCGCAGCCGCCAGCCAGTAGAGGAAGGGATCGTAGCACTGGATGCCGATATAATACAGATTACCGAGCACGGTAATGAGTGCGGTGAACTGACCGATGGCAAAGAAGATGAAGTAACGACCGAAGAAGGACTGAGTGTTGGTAATGTCGGGGAACTCATCCTTACGCTTTATACGGGTGTGCATCAGGGAAACGGAGAGCAGAGCACTTGCGTAGATAGAAAGCACGGTGTAGAACGGAGCCATACCGGAACCGAAGTGCTCAAGAGGATATACCTTGACGACTTCAAGATTGGCAGGGGAGGAGAGATAGTCGACAAGTCCTGCAACGTCGTTGCTCATGAGATCAAAGAGCTCACTGAGACTTTCGCTGGAGCGAAGGTCATTGACGTTTGCCTGGAGACTCTCCACCATGTCGTACATATAGCCCATGACTTCCTTGGTGCCGTTGATACTTATGGTACAGGCGTTGAGAGCTTGGGTGAACTGGGAGAGGGTCATAGCCTGACCGCCGATGTCATCCTGAATGGTGGCGAGCAGGGAATCGAGATTTGCAAGGGACTCCTGAAGCGTTGCAATGGAAGCGACGAGATTGCCGTCGATATTGGTCTGCTGAAGTATCTCATCGAAGCGGATGGCACTGTCATGGAGCTGCTTGTTGATATCGTAGTACAGATCGTCAAGTATTTCGCCCTCATAATCGTTTATACCGCCCTCACCGTAGATGGCATCCCAATCGACATAGGATCCGCCTGCGGATGCCACATCGCCGCCTGTTGCCTCATCGAGACGTTCGATGGCGTTGCGTATTTCCTCGGAGGTGTTGCGGATGGCGTCACCTGCGTAAATAACGTCTTCCTTGGTGGTAGCAAGTCTGTCCTGCATATTGGCGACGGTCTCACGGCTCTCCGAAAGCAGATTCAAAACATCAGGAAGGAGCTGATTGGCCATCGTGGTGACGGTTGCGGCAGACTGTGTAACGGAGGACATGGAGTCCATTATGGATATGTATGTGCGAAGGTCGGCCTTAATATTCTCAAGCTGCTCATTGAGCTCATCGAGAGATGCGTTGGCATCGATGCCCATACCGGAGAATACGGAGGTAAAGGTGGACATTTCATCAACGATGGTAGCGAGGAAGATACCGTTGATCTCATCCTCGACGATGCCCTTGGCTCTGTCCGTAACACGGGAAGCAACGGCGTTGAGTTTCTGGTTATCGTAGAAAATGATGTTTGCCTTTTCGACCTCACCCTCGGTGAAGCTGAGTATCTTTTCACTGAAATCGGCAGGGATAACGAGACCTGCGTAGTATTCGCCGCTGTTAAGACCGTCCAAAAGCTCTTGAGAGGATCCGGGGAACTGCCAATTGATCTGATTATTGGCCTCAAGACGTTCGATGATAATATTACCGACGTTAAAATCGATACCGAGGAAGTTGGTGCCGAGGTCCTCACTTGCAACCGCGATCTTGAGGTTCTTGGTCGAATCCTCGGTGTAGGGATCCCAGTTGGACATGATATTGAACCATGCGTAAAGGCAGGGGATCAAAGCAAGACCGAAGACACAAACGACAGCAACGACGCTCTTGCTCAGACGCTTCATATCCGATTTTATAACGGCGAAGATATTTGAAAATGATCCTTTAAAATTCTTCATAAGCTTACATCGTTTCTTTCGTAATCATTCAGCCAACAGTGGCTTCTGTCTTTTCTTCTGTTTCGGAGGGCTTTTCACTTTCGGGAAGTCTGTTGCGGATGCTTCGGCGGATCTCCTCAACACGCTCATTGGACTGCTCATCGTCTTGATTTTCTATGCTGCTTTTGAGCTCATGCTCATTGTCCGAGGTCTTTTTGAACATCTGTTGCAGCTTGTAGTCCTGATATTCGATGACGATGAGAACGCAGGCGATAATGAACATCGAGACTATCCACAGTACAAGGAAAACGGTCTTGTTACTGTCCGTCAAGAACAGGAGGATAAGGAAGATCGTAGGGATGATGAGCAGACTTTTCAGTGCGGCACTTGTTCTACGCACATTGCTGTGGTGCATCTCCTCAAGATTTTCGATAAGCTCATTATACAGTTTTTCGTATGCCGATTCCGTAGTCATACTGTCAGCTCCCTTTGTTGCGGATTGTTACATCATCTCTGTTTTTTCAAGCTGCTCATCCATGTAATTATTCATACCGGCGAGCGGACGACGGAGGACAAGACCTATAAAGAGTCCTGCCACGAAGAATATCAGCAGCTCCAGAGTATAGATAAGGTAATTGTTTTGATAAAGTCCTGCAATGGCCTCACGCATTGCATTGATGGCATAGGGGAAGGGGAAGAACAGATACGCCTGCTGGAAGAAGTCGGGGAGCAGCTCGATGGGGTAGGAGCCGCCGGAGCCTGCGATCTGAATTATCATGATAACGACAAACAGTGCCTTGCCGATATTGCCGAAGGATACGGCAAAGGAGTAACCGAGCATGGATACCGTTAGTGACGTGAAGAAGCCCGTCAGCAGGAACAGTCCCGGGTGCAAGCAATCGACACCCATTATATAGAGGTCACCGAGAAGGATGATAAGGGTCTGTATCTGGCTGAGGAGGAAGAAGATAAGATATCTTCCGAAGAAGCGTTCGGTTCCGCTTGCACCTGCAAGCTCGATGGTGTTCTGATCTGCCTTGAGTATGGCGTTGAGAATGACACAGCCTACCCAAATAGCAAGCATGGAGTAGAACGGAGTCATTGCGGCACCGTAGGATTCAACGGGGTAGACTACCTCGGAATCGACCTTAACGGGGCTTGCAAGGAAGCTGCCTATAGAGGCGGGATCGACATTGAAGAAATCGAGCACTGCCTGGATCTTGTCGTCATCGGTGTCACCGTTTAGGATATCAATGAAGTCGTTGAGTCTGCTGATATAGGAGGACAGCAGATCCTTGACCTGAATAAGAGCATTGTTAACGGTGCCGAAGGTGTTGCTCAGCTCATCGATAATGGGCTGGGTCTTGCCGAGGATACCGTTGAGATCAAGCAGCAGGGAGGAGAGATCACCCAAGGTGTCCTGCAAATTATCGAGCATGGTGTCGATAGCAGGGTATACGATCTCGGTGAGTGCGGTTCTGGTGGTACCGAGAGCGTCACTTATAAGCTGAAGATCACGGACAAGATCGATATCACGGTTGCCGTTTAAGATATCGTCGATGATATCCTGAGCAGCCTTGGTATCGTTTGCGGCATCACCGATAGCGGAGGTAACATTGCTTGCGACCTCACCGTCAACTGCGGCGATGGCTTCATATGCAACACCCAGTGCCGCGATCTCCTGAGCTACGACATCGGCATCGGACTTTGCAGCCTCAAGTGCGGCAGTGCGTTCCTCGTCGGTGGTAGCGGAGGCGGCAAGAGCGAGATTTGCCTGAATGTTGTTGATCCTTTCGTTGGAATCCTGAGCCATGAAGTCAACGAGACTTTCAATATTCTGAGTGCTTGACGCAGGATCGTTCAGATCCTCGTAATCATAACCGGTGATCGCCTTGTAGAGAGCGGGGACTGCGACATCGTTAAAGTCGTTCTGCACTTCTGCGATAGCGCCCTTGTTGTGCTGAGCGAGAACACGGATCTGCCTTGCGGCATTGGGGTCGGTGAGAGGACCGTCCAAACCGAGCTTTTTACGGAGCTCGGTGATCTTGTCGATGAGCTTATTAAGGGCACTGAGTGCATCGTCAAGCTCATCACCGGTAAGACCGGAGTGCTCAATGTAATCTATAAGCTCCTGATACTGACGTTCAAGCTCTGCCAAAGCTTCCCTTGCGGCTTCCGCATCGTCTATCGTACCGTCATAGAGCCTATCCAGCTTGTAGATAGCTTCCTGAACTGCATCCTGAAGTCCGAGGAGCATATTGTTCATTTCATCATTGAACAGAGCGAGGTCACCCTGGATCTGCTCAATGTAGTATATCTGATCGGAAATATTGACACGCTCATTACCTATGAGATAAATAGAGTAGCTCAGCGTATTGTTAGTATCACGCAGAGTATTGATAAGAGCGTTGTTTGCGGAGATGAACTGATCGATGGTGGAGTTGTAGCTGTTGAGGTTATCTCTGAGCTTAACGAGGGTGTTTTTAAGGAACTCGGTAGAGGACTCACCCTGAACATCCTCGGAGAAGGTGTTGAGCTTGGAGAACAGGGTCTCGACTATAGCCTGAATGTACTTTTCGTTGACTCTTGCTTTAACGTCATCGGCAGCGGCCTCGACGACCTTAACGGCGATGGCGTTGGTCTTTTCGTTCTGATAAAACTTGATGGTGGGCTTAAACATATCGGTGGTGAGGAAGTTGTACATATTATATGTAAAGTCCTCCTCGATGATAACGGCGGCATAGTATGTACCGTCGTAAACGCCCTCGACCGCTTTATCGGCATCGTCAAGGAAAACATAACCGATGGTGTCGACATCTTTAAGCTCGGCGACAAGCTCCTTGCCCATATTGACGATGTTACCGTCGGAGTCTATGTAATCCTGATCGTCGGAAACAACGGCGATCTTCAGCTCACTTGTCTTGCCGTAGGGATCCTCATAGGCATAGATATTGAACCACGCATAAAGAGCGGGGAGAATACAGATGGCTATGATGATGAGCAAAGCAAGAAAGTTTTTGCTCAGAGCATATATGTCCTGTCTGAAGATTTTGAATACATTACGCATATCGGGCAATACTCCTGTCGCTAAAGAGTAGTAAAAAGTCAAAAAACATAGCAAAATTCTTTGATAACGCAAAATTATCAAAAAAGTTACGATTTAGATACAGCCTCATTGTACAAGGAAATAAAATAATTGTCAAGTAGACATAAGTACATTATTCTACAAAATTTTAACGCTCTTGTGCCAAAGCGAAATTGACACACAATATCTTGTGTCTATCCTGTCTTTACAAAAGTTGCAAAATAATTACAAAACAATTACAACGGGAAAAGTCGCTGCAAGCCGGGCTTCCTACATATTAAATATATAGCGAAACGGCCGCAAAAACCGTAAAAAAATGTTGCAGCCCACCCCCTTGTGCATAATAGAATTATAAGACAAAAGGGAGAAATTGCCTATAAACAAAAATGAGCTGCTAATTATTGCATATCGGGCGATGGAATAGACGGAGAAAAAGCGGTAATGATAAGTGTGGGCGAAGAAAGTCCAATAACTTAAAGGAGATGTAAACGAATGTCTAACAATTCCGGTAACCGCATAGTTATCCCCGCAGCCCGTGAGGCTATGGAGAAGTTCAAGATGGAGGCAGCCAACGAAGTCGGCGTAAATCTCAAGAACGGTTATAACGGCGACCTGACCTCACGTCAGGCAGGCTCCGTAGGCGGTCAGATGGTCAAGAA
>CAYUQN010000022.1:0-23269 GCA_964446815.1 uncultured Oscillospiraceae bacterium
CTGTGTTCCGTTACCGCCCATGATGACAAGGCAGTCAAGATTCAGGCGATTATATGTGTCCTTCATGGCCGGGATCAAGCTGTTGCCCTCATCGTCGACTATGTCCTTTCCCGGGATATACTTTTGTCTTGAAGTGCCGAGGATGGTGCCGCCCTCGGTGAGTATTCCGGAAAAGTCCCTCGGCTCCATGAACTTGTAGTCGCCATCGATGAGTCCTCGGTAGCCGTCGTACATACCGAAGATCTCAATATTGTCAAGCCTGTTGTACAGTGCTTTTCCTATGCCTCTCATTGCGGCATTAAGTCCCTGACAGTCGCCTCCCGAGGTAACGAGTGCAACTCTGGTCATTTTCTTCAATAGCTTCACGCCCTTAATTATATTTTTTAACTGCATTATATACCGCTTATCTGCTAAAGTAAACAAAAACGAGCAGGGCAAATTATACAAAATGACGGTGTTTCGTTTGAAACACCGTCATTTGAAGTTTATTGGTTAAAAAAGCATCTCATCCCGTTTGATAATTGTGCTTCATAATTACGACAGCAGAGCGGCAGGAACTCGAGAGGGGCAAGCCCCGCCTCGAATTGACTGAACACCGTCAAAAGACATGATTATCAAGTCTTTTGAGCAAAGCATCATTTTGATTCATTCAAAATGATCGGCGTTATTCTAACTTATAAAAGACCTAAAGTGCTTTTATATGTTAGAATGCGTCACAATCGTCGAAGTCTAAAAGGGTGGGATCGAGGGGTTCTTCACGGAGAACGGAGGTCATGTAGGAATTGACCTGATTACGCATATCTCTGCGAGAGATCGTTCTCGGGTCCATGAGATCCTGCTGTACCCAAATAAAGTTTATATCACGCTCTCTTGCCTGTTCATCGAAGATACCCTGAAGTCCGTCCATGCCCTTGCAGGACATCTGATCGTACATGATTATGGTATCGCAATTGAATTCCTCGGCTATACGCCACATCTCATTGACGGAGTTTTTATAACCGCCCTTGGTATGCTTTCTCATGGTGGTACGCTGATACAAAAGGGCAAGTCCGCGGAGCAGCCCATCCTGCGTCGAGGTATCCACAAGCACGTTACCGACGTGAGTTTCCATGTCCATAACGGATACTATGCCCCAGCACTGCTCAAGCCAGTTTGCGAAGTTTGTATAGGAGTTTGCAGGGCATGACCAGACAAGTGCCTTATGTCTCATCTCAAGTGAGCAGGGCAGCTTCTTTGCATATCCGTCCTCCATCAGCTTGCGTACCTTGTTGCCGGCTTTTACGAAGCGATCGTCCATACCTCCGTGGAGGTGGAAGGAATACATACGGTAGAGCCATGGTACATTGCCGGTGACCTGAGGATAATCGGTACGGTTGATCTCCCAAAGGTCAAAGTGGAACTGCGTTACCTCGTTATAGTTATCCATTGCGGTCTTGAAGGCATCCCAATCGAAGGTCTCCCCCGTCTGCTCCTCAATGAATTTAATGCAGCCCTTTATTTCCTCAACGGCATATTCCTGTGCATCGACATCATCGTTATAACGCAGAGGAACACCGAGGCAATAGGTCGGAAGATTAAAGTATCTGTCCTGATAGGAGCTTGTCATTACACTGCCGTCACAGGGCATATTGCAGGAGATAAAGCATTTGCCGAACACGGGATAGTCGCCCTCAATGGCAACACCTGCTTCGGAGGAGGGCAGAGGGCAAACGTCCGCCGGTACGCCGAAGTTTTCGACAGCATCGAGGTATACCTCGGGAATATGCTGATTGATCATGGAGCTGAGGAAAATAGGCACGGTCTGTACCGGTAATCCGATAAGATTCGGGAAGCCTGCCATAAGCTCGGTGGGGACAAGCTCGTCGATGCAAACTATGCGATCCGCCAGTGCCTTATCGCCGCCGATATTTTGGTCTGCTGCAAAGCTTGTTGATATCATATCGATGGTATGCTTTATAATGACATCGTAAAGAATGTGGCCGGATTTGAGCTGTATGCCACGCATACCCTCAAGCTGACGGTCGATAAACTGGGGCAGTGAAAGATATGTAAGCATCCAGCGATAGCGGAATATGCCCTTGACTACCTGTATCGGTGACTGGAGGACAAATTTTATCATGTCCTTCCACATGACGCACCACCAGCCGTAGTCTATAAGTGTATCCTTTAAGCCTCTCCACTCACGGATCTTGCGGATGCCCGTTTTATCGGTATAGGTCTTGCCTAAGTTTCTTGATTTGACTGCCATAGCTTAACCCTCCTTGTTTATCTGCTTGATCTCAAGGCTCTCGACAAAGGCCTGAACTCGGGTACGGAGCTGGCCGGAGGCGTTGCCCGTATATTCCCTGTCAACGCAGACGGAGGGGTAATTGTAAAGCTCCGTCATTATGTGAGATGCAAGCGGACGCTCATAGCCCCAGTATTCGCAGAACTTGAGTGCTTCATACAATATGCCCTGGGCATTGTATTCCTTGGCAAGCTTGTCTACATAGTCGTATCTGCCCTGAATCTTTTCCTTGGACATATATCTCGGGCACTGGCTGGTCTCCATATAGTAGCGGCATACCTGCTCAAGTGCCGGTTCATCGTCGTTTAGAGGTATCTCCTGTCTTCCGGGGAGAGCTCCGAAGCAGAACCTGTCCGCTGCTATGAATGCTCCGGACTGCTCAACGGTACGGGTAAAGTCAAGATCATCTATCTCCGATCCGACAACAACTACCCTCGCTCTGTACCACGGCTTGGGATCGACCTCACGCTGCTTTATCTCCTCAAGCGTCTCACGGAGCTTGCCGATTATAAGATCCTTGGGACAGGTGAAGGATACAAGACACAGAACATGATATTCGTAGCCGGTTATCGGCGGATTATCAAGCTTTCTGAAGTCTCCGATCTCGGTCAGGATACGGCATATCTCATTATGCTGCTCAACCGCCTTGCGTATCGCCGCATCGGAAATGTCCGTTCCGTAGTTTTCATGCATCTTATCGAGGAACTTCTTTTGGATTTGGTTTACATAATGCTTGAGGCCGTGAGGAGTTACCTTGAAGGGAACGTCGCAAAGTGCGACAAAGAATTTGTCGTTCTTCACGAGATTCAAAAGCTCGAAATGCTCAAGCGATCTGTTCATTTCGGAGCAGGTCTCCGTTCCCGCAATGGCGGAAAGGAAGCTGTAGCCACCCTCCATGCCACGCTCCACAAGTGCTCTTGCGTAGCCGCAGAGGTAGTTCGTCATGTAATACGTCGAGATATCGAGAGAACCCGTTCTGGGTGCTCTCAGTCGCACGGAAAAGCAATTGTCAAGATTGAGCAAGACCTCCGGCATATGGTAGCAGGTATAGCCGACCGCATGGCGACCGCTTGATACCGCTTCAAGCACAAGCTCGTTTGCCGCCTCGTCAAGGAGATGCTCAAAATAAATAAGGTGCTTTAGATCTTTCATGTTGACCCCCTGTTTATACAAATCGTATGTGCTTATTATAGTTTAAATTCTGTCAACCGTCAACCGCAATAAAGCCCCTCTATGTGGATAAGAGTGTAAAAATTGCCCTGAAAATTTGCACAAAATTTCAGGGCTTTGTTTGGCAATTGTGCTACAGGTCGTATTTGAAGTACAAGGTTTCGTCCAAGGGACTGTCGTTATACCGCTCCGTAACGTAAAATCCCATCTGCTTATAAAGCCTTATGGCGGAGTCAAGAAAGGGCAGGGTGTCAAGATACATATGGCGGTAGCCGATGTGCCTTGCCTCGGTGATAAGCTTCTCAACAAGCTTTTGCCCAAGCCTGTTGCCTCTGTGCTCGGGTCTTACGAAAAGCCGCTTCATCTCACAGCTTTCATCATCGAGCTTCCTCAAGGCTACGCAGCCTGCTGACTCTCCGTCACACAAAGCGATGTACAGTCTGCCGAAGGGCTCACCGAACTTTTTCTCTAAGTGAAGTATCTCATCGTCATAGTTTTGAACGCTTAAACAGGCGGCAACGGTCGGATCGGTATCCGTGAGCATTTCGGTATATTCGGAGAAAAGTTTCAGTATCTCCTCTTTTTTATCATATGCGGGTATTATTTCTATCATAACATTTTAAAAGGCACAGCAAAGCCGTGCCTTAAATCTGATCAGTGGCATCCGCAGCCGCAGTCATCACCGCAACCGCAACCGCCTTCATCGTGACCGTGGCAGCCGCCGCAGCCGCCGGAGCAGGCACCGGCATCCTCAAGATAAGGAAGCTTGCCCATCATCATGAGCTCTGCAGCATCATCTGCATTGCCGCAGAAGCCTGCATATGCAACTATACCGTACAGTGCAAGTGCCTTGCGTGCCTCACCGCCGATGTTGCCGACGATAACGACATCAACACCGTTTGCGTCCATGAGATCGGCAACTGCCTGATGACCGGTCTTTTCGACCTCGATGAGCTTCTTGGAAGCGAGCTGAGTATTGTCCTCATTGGTGGTGTAGATCGCGAAATACTCAGCGTGACCGAAGTGCTCAAAAATTTCGTTGTCCTTGTAGGATACAGCAATAACCATAATTTATACTCCTTTTTCTATAAAATTCGTAATGTCATTGAGGGCATCCGCGTCGATGCTCTCGATCTCACCTGCATCGACCATGGTGGCGATGACGGGATCGATGGGAAGCTTTGCGATGTGCTCTATACCGAAGTCGGCTGCTACCTTCTCGACCTTGCTTTCACCGAAGATCTCATGCTGCTTGCCGCAATCGGGGCACTTGTAGTAAGACATATTCTCGACTATGCCGAGGACGGGAACGTTCATCATATTTGCCATATTGACAGCCTTTGCGACTATCATGGAGACAAGCTCCTGGGGGCTGGTAACGATGACGATACCGTCAATGGGCAGAGACTGGAACACTGTCAGAGGGACATCGCCGGTTCCGGGAGGCATATCGACAAACATATAATCGACATTGTTCCACAGAACATCACTCCAGAATTGGGTGACAACTCCTGCGATGACAGGACCTCTCCAAACGACGGGGTCGGTGTCGTTTTCGAGGATGAGGTTAACGGACATGATCTGGGTGCCCTTCGCACTGTAGACCGGTATAAGTGCATTCTCGGTGCCCATAGCATGCTGGGTTATACCGAAGGTCTTGGGGATGGAGGGGCCGGTTATATCGGCATCGAGAACTGCCGTCTGATAGCCTCTACGCTGCATCTCACAGGCAAGAAGGCTCGTTACCAAAGACTTACCTACGCCGCCCTTACCGCTGACAACGGCTATTACCTTTTTAACACTTGCTTCGGGATTCAGCTTTGCACTGAAATCCTCCTGCTGACGCTCACTGCAATTTTCGCCGCAGCTTGAGCAGTCATGCGTACATTCACTCATTACTTGATCTCCTGTTCATATATATTTTTGCGAAATCAGCTTTCGCTTGGATTACTTGGTTTTCAGCTTATCTAAGGCTCTGAGCAAAAACATTGCTCCCACACCCGTAAACGCTCCCGTTACTATTGCGGCTGCAAAGAGCACAGGTCCGTAATACAAAGCTATATTCGGTGTACCGGTAATGATGACCGCAACCGTGAGCTGACCGATATTGTGCCCTATCGCGCCGAAGATGCTCAGCACCCATATAAGCTTATCACGAAATGCATTTAAAAGCAAACACATTACCGCATATGCCAGTGCCCCTCCGGCAATGCTGAACAAAAAGCCCGACACTCCGCCTGCAAACACACTGCCCAGTACGATGCGGCAAACGAGTATCAGTCCGGCTTCCTTACGTCCGAGCAAAACCATCGCCGTCAGCGTTATTATGTTGGCAAGACCGAGCTTTATTCCGGGGATTGGCAGCGGCGGCGGTATCTGTGCTTCAACAACGAATATTATGAGCGAGGTCGCCGTAAGCATAGCCATAAGGCTCAGTCTCTTGGTCTTAGCCATCTATCGTGTCTCCCTCTATCTCTATCACCAGTCTGTGAGGCATACAGACTATCGGCACGGCTTCGTTATCGATAACTCCCTGCTCCATGCATATATGATCCCGACAGTTTGACTCCGTTACGGATATACCTCCATGCTCTACATGGATCTTATTATAACCGAACTCCGTTGTGATTTCTATGTCATATGCTACAGCTACGGCATCGAGATCGATTTTTTCGTAAAGTTCTCCGTTAATATAAATATTTGCCACAGTTCCTTTTTGTCCCGTAAGGCGCAGAACAAGGAATACGGCAAGGCACAGCACGAGCACTGCCGCAAATATTATTATCCACATTTTCGTTTTATTTCTACTCATGTACGTATTGTAAATCTTTGTGTCTTGCTTGTCAATAAGGGCAATTAATGTTATAATTACTTTAACTATACTTAGGAGAGCTGCGGTATGTCGAGTATCATAACCTCAATTCTTTCATATTTGCTCCCCGTCATGGCGATCCTCGTTATTGTCCGCTGTATGCGTTCCATGCTAAAGGGTAAGGTCGCTACGGAGATATGGGGCTACATCCATACCGATGACGGCGTTCTGCTCGTTAATCACTGGGAAAACCTCATCGGCAGAAGCAGAAGTGCCGATATCTGCCTGCATTCTCAGAGGATCAGCAGAGTCCATGCGGTGCTTATAAGAAGTGCCAAAGGTCAATGGCGTGTGTTTGATATCTTTTCCAAGGGCGGAGTTTGGGTGGATGATAAGCGTGTTCCGCCTACGGGTCTGCCTGTCGTTGACGGTGATATTCTGCGTCTTGCCGATGAGCAGGTCCGCTTTCGCGATATAAGCGAAGATCAGCGTGCCGCCATAGAAGCAAGAAGGGTGCATCGCTGGAAGCGTGTCCATCCTGCCGTTACGCTTTTGTACCTCACGGTGTTCCAGCTCATTTTACTTGCGGAGCACTGCATATATGTTCACAAACCCGAATACATCCCCTCTTTTCTCTTGGGCTTCTCACTCCTCATTTTGCTTGAGTGGTTCTGCTATTTTGCAATGCGAAGCATAAGGCGTACGGGCTTTGAGGTCGAAACTCTTGCCTTCTTTCTCTGCTCACTCGGGCTTTCGATCATAGCCTCCTCGGTTCCGGATGAAATGCTGCGTCAGATCATCGAGATATTCGTCGGTGTAGCTTTGTTCTTCATGCTCGGTTGGTGGCTCAGAGATCTTGACCGTACCAAAACAATGCGTATCCCCGTTGCGATAATCGCTCTTGCGTTTTTGGCTCTTAACCTCGTTGCCGGTCAAAGCAAATACGGTGCTACGCTTTGGATACAGATCGGCTCATTCTCGCTCCAGCCCTCGGAGATAGTCAAGGTCGCTTATATTTACGTCGGTGCTGCAACTCTCGAACATCTGTTCCGCACCAGAAACCTTATCGTTTTTATTGTATTCTCCGCTCTGTGCGTTATAGTTCTCGGACTTTTGGGTGACTTCGGTACGGCTCTAATATTCTTTGTGACTTTCCTCGTCATCTCCTTTATGCGTTCCGGTTCCATCGCAACGGTCGCTCTCGCAGTCACCGGTGCGGCAATGGGCGGCTTTTTGATATTCACCGTAAAGCCCCATGTCGCAAGCCGTTTCTCCGCTTGGGGACATATCTGGGAGGACGTGTCTGGTGCCGGCTATCAGCAGACCCACGCTCTTTCCGCAGGTGCTTCCGGCGGTCTTTTCGGTAAGGGTGCCGGTAACGGCTGGCTTCACAGTCGCTTTGCCGCCAACACCGATACCGTATTCGGTATGCTTTGTGAGGAACTCGGACTTATCGTTGCGATATGTGCGGTGCTTGCAATTCTTGTACTTGCGTTCTTTGCGGTACGAAGCTCCGCAAAGGGCAGATCGGCTTACTATTCCATTGCCGCCTGTGCAACCGCAAGTATGTTCCTTGTCCAAATGTCACTGAACGTTTTCGGCTCGGTGGACATTCTGCCCTTTACAGGCGTCACCTTTCCCTTTGTTTCAAGAGGCGGCACTTCCCTGCTCTCCTGCTGGATGCTGCTTGCATTCATAAAAGCCGGTGACACAAGAAAGGGCGCAAGCTTTGTCGTTAAGCCTGCCGATGCCGTACCGGTGGCGGAAGCTCCCGTTGAGGAGGATGCAATACCGCCTCAGTATCGCCGTAACGTTGAAAACGCAAGGAGGAATGAGCGATGAAAAAAGTTACACACCGTGCTTATTTCACGATATTGCTTGCCTTGCTCGTTATCGTTGGGCTTGTGCTCTACGTTATCAGGTACATTGACGACGGTGCAAGCTGGGCCTTGTATTTCGATGATACGACGACCAACTGCACCTACACCATCACCGACAGGAACGGTACCGTGCTTGCCAAAATGGGTGAGGGCGGCAAGGCCTATGCCGAGGATGCGGCGATAAGGATTGCCTGCTATCAGCTTATCGGTGACTACAACGGCAATGTCGGAACCGGTGCTCTCAGCGGATTTAAAAAGGAACTCTCCGGCTACAGCCTTATAGGCGGTGTAAGTGAGGGTGAGGACATTGAGCTCGTCCTCAATGTCGATTCGAGGCTGAACAAGGTCGCATATGATGCTCTTGCAGGCAGAAAGGGTGCCGTACTGCTCTTAAATTACAGGACCGGTGAGATCATGTGTATGGTGTCCTCTCCGTCCATGGATCCTCTCAACGTTCCCGAAGATCTTCCCGACGGCGTATATCTCAACCGAGGTATAAGCTCGACCTTTACACCCGGTTCCGTGTACAAGCTCGTCACCTTGACGGCTGCCATCGAAAACATTCCCGACCTCGAAAGCAGAAGTTTTACCTGTAGCGGCAGTGTCGATATCGGTGAAAACACCGTTACCTGCTCCGGTGTTCACGGAACGCAGAACATAGAACAGGCTTTCGCAAACTCCTGCAACTGTGCCTTTGCGGAGCTTTCAATGGAGCTTGGTGCGGATACTCTTGCGGAATATGCCGGCAAGCTCGGTCTTTGCTCCACTCACAGCATAAACGGTATCACCACCGCAGCCGGTAATTACACCAAGGATGAAAGCAAGAGCTCGTATCTCGCATGGTCGGGTATCGGTCAGTACGAAGATCTCGTCTGTCCTTACTCCATGCTCAGGCTCGTTGCCGCCATAGCCAACGGCGGTCTTTTAAATGAGCCTACGCTTCTCGGCTCATCCGAGGAAAGTCAAAGGCTTATGGACAGCTCAACCGCCGATAAGGTCGCGGATATGATGAGCTACACCGTTCAGTACAAATACGGAGCGGACAACTTCCCCGGACTCAAGCTTTGCGGTAAGACCGGTACCGCCGAGGTCGGCAACGGTCAGACAAGTCATGCTTGGTTCGTCGGATTTCTGAACGATTCGAGTCATCCTTATGCCTTTGTGGTCTTTGTCGAAAACGGCGGTGGCGGCAGAATGGTTGCCGCTCCCATTGCAAACGCCGTCTTGCAACAGGCGGTCGCCTTGAACTGATAGGAGTTTTAAATGACGGATATATCGGTCAAGGGACTTGTGAAGTCCTTTGAGATCGGAAAAAACATATTGGACGGACTGAGCTTTGAGGTATCCTCCGGTGAGAGGGTCGGTATACTCGGTCACAACGGCTGCGGCAAAACCACGCTTTTTCGTATTCTCTCCGGTGAGATCGACTACGATGAAGGCACGGTGTCCCTTGCATCGGGTAAGAAGCTCGGTTTAATATCGCAGATACCCGTATACCCCGAGGGCTGGACTACAGAGGACGTTTTGAAAAGTGCCCACTTAGAGCTTTACCGTATGAGCGATAAGCTTGAAAGTCTTGCCCGTGCCATGGAAAACGGCTGCACCGAGGCACAGCTTTCGGAGTATGATCGTCTGTCCGAGGACTTTCGCAGACTCGGCGGTTACGATATGGATGTCAACCGAAACCGTGTCGCAAACGGTTTGGATATTCCCCTACATATGCGTGAGCAGCTATTTGATTCCCTCTCAGGCGGTGAGCGTACAAGGGTCAATCTCGCAAGGCTGATCCTTGAGGATACCGAGATTCTGCTCCTGGACGAGCCTACGAACCATCTCGATCTCAAGGCCACGGAATGGCTTGAGGATTACCTGCTGCACTTTAAGGGTACCGTGCTTATCATAAGCCATGACCGCTATTTCCTCGATAAGGTGGCGGAACGGTGCATAGAGATATGCGACGGCAAGGCAGAATTTTACTCCGGTAACTACAGCTTCTACACCGTTGAACGTCAAAAGCGGTTCGATGAAAAGCTCAGGAAATACGAAAAGGATCAGGCCAAGATAGAGCAGCTCCAAAGAGCTGCGGATCAAATGCATCTGTGGGCGTTCATGGGCAACGATAAGCTGCATAAGCGTGCGTTTTCAATGGAAAAGCGTATCGCAAAGCTCAGTGCCACCGAAAAGCCCAAGGAACGCAAAAAGCTCAATGTCGGCTTCTCCTCAAGGGATTTTTCCGGTGATGAGGTTTTTGTCTGTGACGGGCTGTCGAAGTCCTTTGGGGACAAAACACTCTTTACCGATCTCTCCCTGCTCATAGAGGGCAGAGAGCGTATCGCACTCATAGGTGACAACGGTACGGGAAAGTCAACGCTCATAAAGCTCATAATGCAGGAGGAAGCACCGGACAGCGGTTATCTTTACAAGGGGCCGTCGGTGAGATCTGCGTATCTGCCGCAGATAATACATTTCTCCGACGAAAGCCGCAGTCTTGTCGATACCATGCTTTATGACTGTCGCTGTCAGCCTCAGGAGGCGAGGGATCGTCTCGCTTCGTTCGGCTTTAGAGGTGAAAGCGTTTTTACGCCTGTCGGAGCACTGTCCGGTGGCGAAAAGAGCAGGCTGCGGCTGTGTATGCTCATGGGCAGTGATATAAACTTCCTTATCCTCGACGAGCCCACGAACCATCTTGACATCGCAAGCCGTGAGTGGATAGAGGATGCTTTGTCCGATTATCCGGAGGCACTGCTTTTCGTATCGCATGACAGGTACTTTATCGAGAAATTTGCCACAAGGATATGGTATCTCGAAAACGGTGTGATCACCGATTTCAGAGGTACATATTCGGAGTTTAAGGAGTACCGTGACAGGCAGGCTGTTTTCGCTCAGGCTGCCAAAAACACCGCCAAGAAGAATACTCCCGCTCCGAAAAAGCAGCCTCAAAACAATGAAAGGCAGCTTGCAAAGCTTGAAAAGGAAATTGAAAAGCTGGAAGAAAAGCTGACTGTACTAAGCGATGAGGCGGAAAGCTTCTCAAGCGATTATGAGGAGCTTATGCGGATAGAAGCCGAAAAGCAGGAGGTCAACGATGCTCTCCTTGCACTTTACGAAAAATGGGAGGTGCTTTCGGAATGAAAAAATCAACCGTGCTGATGCTGATACTTATCGGTGTCGGACTTATCCTGAATTTCGTGTTCTCGGGGCATGACTTCATCGCCTACACTCTGTATCTCATAGCCTTTCTGATCCTCATATTCAAATTCATCGGAAAGGTGGCAAAGACCGTAATATCGATCCTGCTCATCCTCGGCATCGGATATTTCGTATTCCTTGAGCTGCCGATAATCCAAGCCTCACACGCCGATACCCATTTTGACGCTGAGTATGTCATAGTGCTCGGTGCTGCGGTACACGGCGATACCCCTTCCCTATCCCTCACCGAAAGAATGGATGCTGCTTACGATTATCTTGCGGAGCATCCCGATTGCATTGCGATAGTGTCCGGTGGTCAAGGTGAAAACGAAAACATGAGCGAAGCCGAGGCAATGCGGATATATCTTGAGGGCAAGGGCATTGCTCCCGAACGTATCATAAAGGAGGATCGCTCGACCTCAACTCGTGAAAATCTCGAATTCTCCTTTGATATCATCAGAGAAAGAGGCGGCGATCCCGAGAACGCTGCCATCGTCACCAGTGAGTATCACATATACAGGGCTCAGCTCATAGCCCATTCCCTGGGTGTCGACCTTCACGGTATACCAGCCGAAACCACTCATATAACAGTCAAGGTCAATTACTTTATCCGTGAGGCCTTCGGTGTATTCAAAGAAAATGTTTTGACATAAAAAAGGTACGGTTTTGACCGTACCTTTTTTCATGCTTTATTACAGCTTTACATCACGCTTTTGGCTGTCGTAAAGCTTGTTGAGTATGGGACGAACTACATAGTAAATAAGCTTATTGTCAAGATTGAACCAGTAGATAAGCATACTTGCCGGAATAAGTCCGAGTGTGAATATCAATACTTTTTTCATTTTACCATCCCTCATAATCGTCAATGTCAAGAAGGCTTGCGTCAATGGGCTCCTCCTGCATAACGGCTGTCATATAATCCGAAAACTGCTGTCTCATAACGCTGCGGCTTATGGTGCGGTGATCAAACATATCGTTCTGTACCCAGACAAGGTGCTTGTTCTTTTCCTTTGCCTGATCGTTTATGACACCCGAAAGTCCCATCGCACCCTTGCAGGTGATGTCGTCATACACAAGCACCATATCGCAATCAAACTTCTCGGCTTCGTCCCAGACTTCAAGCAGATGCTTGTATCCGCCTGTGAGGTGACGACGCATAACGCCGCGTTCATAGTTGTGTGCGATGTCGAGCAGTGCCTTGTCGAGATCATCCTCGGACATTATCACGTTGCCGGAGAACATATCCATCTGCGCAACGACCAAAACACCCCAGCAGTTGTATGCCCAAGTGTTGAAATCAACGTAGTAGCAGCCGGGGCCGCCCCAGGTTATCATGCGGTGGCGTGCTTTATCGAAGCTGACGACCTTGTCACGATATGCCTTTTCCGCTATACGCAGTGCCTTCTTTGCCGCCTTATCGACATAGGGCATACTGCCTCCGGAGAAGGTGAAGTAAAACGCATGGAAAAGCGGTGATATGATATTACCGTAGGGAGTGTAGGGCGTTTTGATATACTCCCATGCTTCGAACTCGTTTTTGACCTCGGCGTTATGTTTCTTCATCATATCGAAGAACGCTTTTTCGTCAAAGCTCTCGCCTGTATTTTCCTCGATGAAGCTTATCACCGACTTCATCTGTGCCAGTGCATACTTGTCCGTTGCCTCATCCTCCCAACGCATGGGGATACCGGCTACCATGGTGGGTATCTTTATGCGGCGGTTAATGAGCTGGCTGTTCATGGTCGATGAATCGCAGGGCATATTGTTGGTAACAAGGCAAGCACCGACATCGGGGTAATCATCGTTTATCGCAACGCCTGCCGCATTTGCACTGAGGCGACAGGAGTCGGCCGGTAAGCCGACGCTTTCCATGATGTCCATATAAAACGGAGCAAGATTCTGATCCATGTAAGTGCCCAAAAGTCCCTGAAGCACCTCAAGAGGCAATGCCTTGAGATTGGGGAAGCCTGCCACTATCTCGGGGCACATGGTCTGCTCCAGCATTACGAATTTGTTCGCATTATCGGTCTTGCCGAAGCGGCGGTCACCCTTCATGCTGTTCGCTATAAGGGATGTCGTGCCCTTCATGATGGCGTGCATCTGGGTATGAGATACTCTGAGTGCAGGCCCCTTCATACCGGCAAGGCACTTATCTATCATATTCAGACAGGCAAGGTATGAGCCGAGCCAACGATACTCAAGCATACCCTTCATTATACGCAGGGGAGATGCCGCAACGAACTGCACAAGTATGCCGAGGTTTATGACCCACTGCACATAATCGTAAAAGGTATCACGGAGTCCACGCCATTCACGGTGCTTTGCAATGCCGCTTCCTTTTATAAAACGCTTTCCGTCGTTTGCCATCATGCCTTACCTCCCTGTGAAAGCTTTTTGATCTCTATGCTCTCAACGAAAGCTTGGAATCTCGTTCTGAGCTGTCCTGCCGACGCCATTGTATATTCCTTTTCAACGCCTATGCAGGGTATGCCCTCGACCTCGTTCATATCGTGAACGCCGAGGATACGCTCGTATGACCAGAATTCGCAGAACTTCATCTGCAAATACAAAACGCCGTCTGCGGAATAGTCCTTGACAAGTCGCTTTATCGTTTCACGTCTTTGAAGCTGCTTCTCCTTGTTCATGAAACGGGGACACTCGCTGCTGTCCATATAGTGACGTGCTATCGCCGTAAGTGCCGATTCACCCTCTCTTATCTCAATGGGCTCTCTGCCGGGGATCGAGCCATAGCAATAGCGATCCGCAACGACATATATGCCGCAGCTCTCAAGCAGCTTCGTAAACTCCGGATCATCGACCTCGGAGCCGGTTACGACCACTCTCGCTCTGTATGTAGTCTCGGGATCCGGCTTACGCTTTTTGATCTCCTTGAGCGTTTCAATGAGCTTGTCCTTTATTAAATATCTCGGACAACATTCCGAAACAAGCTGCAAAACATGGAACTCATAGCTCGTTATCGGAGGATCTTTAAGCTTTCTGAGCTCACCGAGCTCAGATATAATGCCGCACAGCTCGTTATGCTCCTCTATCGCCTTTTTCAGTGCCGCTTCGGAAATATCGATGCCGTAGGTCTCGCTGAGAGGATTTAGTATATGAAGCCTGAGCTGCTCCTCATAATGCTCATACGCAGCCTTTGTGGTGACAAAGGGAACGTCCATCATCTCAAGATAGAACTTCGGATTCTTCTCCTTGACAAGCCCCATTATCTCAAAATACTCATGTGCCCTGTGCATCATCTGACAGGTCTCGGCAGACAGCATTGCGGAAAGGAAATCGTATCCTCCCTCCATGCTCCGCTCAAGTATGCTCCTTGTGAACGGGCAGGTCTTGTTCGTCATGTAATATGTGCCGATGTCGGTATTTGCGGTTCCCGGTGCTCTGAGTCTCACGGAAAAACAGCCGTCAAGATTCAGCAGTACCTCGGGGATAAAATAGCAGGTATAACCGAGTGCATGCTTTCCCTCATCTATCGCCTGCTTCACAAGCTCGTTATTTGCCTCTGAAAGCAGATTTTCAAAATAGATAAGGTGCTTTAAGTCCTTCATGTTTCCTCCTCCAATACATAAAATTACTCCCAAGCCATATTAACACGTCAACATTTTTGTGTCAATGTGTTGAAAAAAGCTGTGTCATCAGACACAGCTTAAAATTCAATTGCTTTCCGGTACTATGGTTTTTATCCATTTGCCGCTCTTTACGAGTATGAAGCCGGCTATGCACTTGGGGATCTCGGTCAGGTAGGATATGATGTAAAGCGGAAGGATGGGCATATCGGTGAAGTAGGCAAGCACCGCCGTTACAGGTATCATGATCGCCCAGACATAGCCGCTGTCAAACAGCAATGTGATATTCGTTTTACCGCCCGAACGCAGCGTGAAGTAGCAGGCGTTTGCAAAGGCATCGACTACCATTACCACCGCTCCGACAATGAGCAGCGAGGTGGCAAGGGATTTCACCTCGTCGGTCGTATTGTATAGCTGCGGTATGAGTCCGGAGACTGCGGCAAGGAGTGAGCCGAGAATGACGCATGATCCGACGCTGAGGGCTATGAGCTTTCTGTCGGTATCCACTGCCTCCTCGTATTTTCCGGCACCGAGCAGGTTGCCGACGACGATGCCTATCGTTGAGCCCATTGCAAGGAATGCGACGTTGAACAGGTTGGTCACGGTGTAGCAGATATTAGTTGCCGCAACAGCAGCAAGTCCCCTCGTGGAGAGGCACTGTGTGAGCACCGTCATTCCTGCCGACCACATGATCTCGTTTACAAGCAGCGGAAGTCCCTGCTTTGCTATCTTGAGGGCAAGAGCCGGAGGAAGCTTGAGGCTTCTGTACGCTCCCTTGAAGAAGGGTGCTTTGTCGGTATGCGTATGTGCCCAAGTCGCTATGACCGCAAGCTCTACAAATCTTGAAATCACGGTCGCTATCGCAGCACCTCTTACACCGAGTGCAGGTGCTCCGAATTTGCCGTATATGAGAATATAGTTCAAGACAAGGTTCGTGACTACAGCCGCTATACTTGCTATCATGGGACGGACGGTCTCCCCCGTCTCCCTGAGTGTAGTTGCATACATTTGCGATATCGCAAAGGGTGCAAGTCCCCACAAGAGCACCTTTGTATATTCCTTGCCGTAATGCAGGGTCAAGGCAAGGTCGCCGCTGTCACTGCCTTCATGCAAAAACAGCTTTATGATAGGTTCATTGTAATTGCCTATGACAAAGAGTCCTACCGCAAACACCGCGGCGGCTATATATATCTTAAAGCGAAACACACTGCGGATGCCGTCATTATCTCCCTTGCCGGCAAACTGAGCTCCGAATATACCGGCTCCCGATAAGCCGCCGAATATGGCAAGATTATAGATGAATATCATCTGATTGGCGATAGCAACACCGGACATCTGCTCCGTTCCCAATCTTCCGACCATAAGATTGTCGAGCATCGACACAAACTGAGTTATGCCGTTTTGCACCATGATCGGTATCGCTACCGCAAGTGCCATTTTATAAAATTCTTTTGTTCCTATAAATGATTTGAGTTTCATGGCTTCCTCTCCGAATGATATTCGATGTATCATAACATAAAGGCGGTACTATGGCAAGCTTTTACTTGATTTGACTTTTTGATTGTGCTATACTGGAAAAAATGCAGGGTTAGTACATCGGTAGTACAGGAGCTTCCCAAGCTTCGGAGGCGGGTTCGACTCCCGTACCCTGCTCCAACAAAAAGCACACATTTGTCTACCTGGCGAATGTGTGCTTTTTTGATTGAAGCGTTCTAAGGTGCATGAAGAGGCTTCGCCACATTAGGGTGCACTTCGCTTCATGTTCTGCGTGCAGATCACTTCATGGCAACGAAGTTGTCGCTTCATATCGCCGTAAGACGATACTTCATTGGCATAACGAGAAAATTAAGTTGTATACCTATTCAGTGGACAACGAAATTGGCAAACGGATATATACAGTGATAGCACATAGACGCATTTCGGAGTTGGTATAGAAAACTCAAAAGAGATTGATCGGTGTCCGATTTGGGCCTATAGCCGTACCTGACACCGTTTCGGTTCAGGTATTTTTTATTCGGAGGATCGCAATGGATACCGTACTTCTCGGAAATATCATTTCACTTTTCGGTGCTTGTCTTATGGCAAGCATAGGCTTATTCAAAAAACGCAAAACGATCTTACTTGTCCAATGTGTTCAGTTTGGCATAATGGGTACGGCAAATTTTGTTCTCGGCGGTATCACCGGCGGTCTTTCGGCTATGGTGAGTATCGCACGAAATCTCGTTTGTCTGCGACACGATATGACCGTTCCGATAAAGCTCGTGTTCACTCTTGTGCTGACGCTTCTGTGTCTTTGGTCAAACACAGCCGGACTTCTCGGTATTCTCCCCGTTTTGTCAACCTGTCTTTATACATGGTTTCTCGATATCAAGGGTGAACGCAGACTGAAGCTCATTTTGATCCTTGCTCAGGTCTTTTGGCTTGTGTACGATCTCGCTCTCTCAAACTACGTCTCCTTTGTATTCGATATCGTCACCATCCTTACCAATGTCACCGGTATTTTCATGCTCGGAAGGAAGCAGGCATAATTGCAGCATTGACTTTTATGTTCGAAAATCAGCATATTTATTCAAATTATATTACAAAACTATTAAGTTTTCGGCGTAATACTGGTAATTCCGTTATTTATATGCTATATTAATTTTATATATGTATCGGGAGGCATAGCTTTATGCGTAAACTTTTTGCCGCAATAACGGTATTTGCCCTTATATTTGCACTTTGCTCCTGCTCCGTTAAGGAAACGGAAAAGATGCGCGAGTGCGGTGTCTATATCACTATTGAAGCCGACGATGTCTACACCGTATCCTACGGTACAGATAATGAATCCGGCTCAGTAAGCAACGCCGATCAGAACAAGCCGCTCCCGGTCGGTGATGTCGTTCACTTCGACTTTGCCGGTGAAAACGCCGAGAAGAAGGACGACTGTGTTATCAATTACAGCATTTGTATCTATGACAAGGATATGGAGGTCATAAGCCTTGCCTCCTTCAGCGATAACTTTGCCAATATGGCAAAGATCGAGATCGTTGTCACCGAGGATCATCACATACTGCACAGCGGTGAATCAATAAGCTGTGGCGGCGAAGTTGTAGTCGATGTCGAGTCTACGGCTCCGGAAGCCGGTATAAGTCTTGCTGTGCCCACCGTTTCCATCGCAGACCGTGAGGATGCACAAGCGGCTATAAACGCCGCTATAGGTGAGCTCAATGCCGCTTTCCTCGGTTCGGAAAAGGACGCTTACAAAACCGCTTATGACACAAACTATGCCGCTGCCGAAGCCGGTGCAACGAAGTCCGACTTTTCCATGGGGCGCACCGTCAGGGCAATGAGGGGTGACGGCTCGGTCCTCTCATTAAGAGTCGTTGACAGAGCCGCTCTTGCAACCGAAAACTCGCTCAAGATATTCGGTGTGAGCTACGACACCGAGACCGGTAGTGAGATACTTTTCAACGATCTTTCGGATGATGCAGAGGGCTTACGCAGCTTCTGCTCCGAATATATCCTTATTGCGACTACCGAGGAGGATCGCTTCAAGGGCGAAAACATGGTCTTTAATACCGGTTACACCGAGGCCCTTTCCTCCCTCGTTTCGGACGGTAGCTGGTACTTCAGCAGTGAGGGTATAGTGATCGCCGCAAATCCTGGTCAGATCGCACCCGTTTCCG
Source organism: uncultured Oscillospiraceae bacterium (assembly GCA_964446815.1). GTDB lineage: Bacteria > Bacillota > Clostridia > Oscillospirales > Oscillospiraceae > F23-B02. Next base: position 18,591 of record CAYUQN010000022.1, read on the forward strand.
CAGGCTTCTTCGAATTTGTTATTCCCTATTCCGAGCTTGAGGGCAAGCTTTCGGATCGCTTTATGCCCTCGGAACGCTCCGGTGAATACGGCAATGTCTCCGCCGTTAACGATGCGTCCGAGCTCATCACCGTCGGTGAGGCTCTTGAGGACGCCACGCTTTTTGTCACCGTGACAGGTAACGTATACGATCTCTCCGTATACACGATAAACTACGGTACAAACGGCAGCTACACCTTGGTCTCTCAGCTTCGCTACTGCAGTGATATCAGCCGTGGCGGTGCATTCCCGATAAATGCCGTGCTTGAGACCTCGCCCTCCCTTTACGTCGGTTATACGACGGCTGACGGTGAGCAGCACAACAGGCTCATAGCCAAGGGAAGCGACGGTATGCCCATCGTTATCGATCCCGATGGCGGCGAAATGGGGCTCTTGGTAAACTCCGGTTACGTTTGCGATCTCATCTCCGAGGGCAAAAACGCCTCCGTTGATTTTGAATCCGGCAAGCTGACCGTCACCATGGGCAAGGATGTGTTTGAAGTCGAAACTTCGGTCGTGAGCGATGCGACTCTGTTGCTTTATGATATTGACGGCGACTGTGAGTTTGAAATATTCGTATTCGGCGGCGACGCCACCGGCGAAGCTGCCTCTTGCGGGTATAAGCTTGACGGTGAGCTGTATGAAATTCTAAATGCAAGCGGAGGCATCTGTAGATTCAACGGCAACCGTGTCACCGTGGGTAACAATTTCAAGTTTGTCGATACCCTGCCGCTGATACTCAACTACGGCTGCACCTATGCCGAGGACGGCACGCTTTCTCTCGTTGCGGCTTCAAGCTCCTATGCCTTTGACGGTGAGACAAAGCTCACCCTCAAAGCCGATCTTAACATCGGCGGTGTATTGAGCAAGGCAGGTACCGAACTTACCCTCAAGTCCACCGATGCCAAGTCCTTCATCGACTGTGTAAATGCCGAGGGCTCATCCTTCAGGCTGAATATCTCCAAGGCCGATGACGGTGGCTGGATGATAGGCGATATTCTTGTTTCAACTCTGTTTTAAAGATGTATGCATCACTTGATTGTGATGCATACTTTTTTATTACAAGGAAAAAATAGCGGTGAGGTGAGATTCATGACTTCCAAAAACGGTACGGAAATCCCCACAGGGCTCGGTATGGCTCTTATCCAAAACACCGAGGCGTTTTTCAGATTTTCAAAGCTCGATGCCGCTACTCAGCAAAGGGTCATAGACGGTGCAAAGGGCATTGAAAGTGAATCGCAAATGCAGGCCTATGTAAGCGGTCTCGGTTGAATGTTTTACTGCGGCGGCATAATGTCCTCGCAGTAAAAACATTATGAAAAAATGTTTCCGATACAAGCACATTGCTCTTGATATTCCGACTTAAAGCATATACAATTATTATATACATAATTTGAAACGGAGTGTGATACCGTGGAACTGAAATTAAGCGATATTGAGCTTGCCGCTCAAAGACTAAACGGTGCGATCCATCGCACTGAGCTCGATCTCTCATCCACCTTTTCTGCCGCAACAGGCGGTACGGTCTATCTCAAATGCGAAAACCGTCAGAAAACCGGCTCATTTAAGATCAGAGGCGCAACGAATAAGCTTGCTGTTTTGGCCGCTAACGGCTCCGTAAGCAGTGTAGTTGCATCCTCCGCAGGTAATCACGCACAGGGCGTTGCCTGTGCCGCTTCAAAGCTCGGTATACCGGCCACCATCGTTATGCCTGCCACCGCACCTATCGCAAAGGTACAAGCCACAAAGGGCTACGGTGCCAATGTCGTTCTTTGCGGTGACTGCTACGATGATGCCTACGCCAAGGCGAGGGAGATATGCGAAAGCGAGGGCTCCATCTTCCTGCATCCGTACAACGATATCGACGTTATCGCAGGTCAGGGCACCCTCGGTCTTGAGATAATCGGTGAGCTCCCCACCGTCGATATGATCATAGTTCCTGCCGGTGGCGGCGGTCTGCTTGCAGGTATCGCAAGCTGCGTAAAGCAGATAAATCCCCGTATCCGTGTGATAGGTGTTCAGGCGGAGGGCTGTGACCCCATTTACCGTTCCTTTAAGGAGAAACGCTACATATGTGCCGAGACCTCCTCGACCATAGCCGATGGTATATCGGTCAAGACCCCCGGCGATATCACGATGGAGCTTATAGATCGCTATGTCGACGACATGGTGACAGTCAACGACAATGAGATCTCCGAGGCAATACTCCTGCTCATGGAACGCTGTAAGCAGATCGTTGAGCCCTCCGGTGCCACTCCGGTCGCGGCGATCCTCAAGGGCAAGATCGATGTTAAGGACAAGAGGGTCGTTTGCGTGCTCTCCGGCGGTAACATTGACGTGAGCTTCGTTCAGTGCATCATTGAACAGGGTCTTGTCGCAAGAGGTCGCAGACTGCGTTTCACCGTAACGCTGCTTGATAAGCCCGGTAGTCTCTCCGGTCTTTTGAACGATCTGGCATCCTTGGGTGCTAATATTCTTTCCCTTGAGCATGACCGCCTCTCTCCCGGTCTTAACCCGAACGAGACCAATGTTCATGTCTCCTGTGAGGTCGGAGGCAGAGAGCACGGTGAGCAGGTAGTCAATGAACTTATTAAAAACGGATTTAAAATAACCATTAATAACGGAGGTATTTGAAATGAAAGTTGTTTCCACCGATAAAGCCCCTGCGGCAATAGGCCCTTACGCACAGGCTCGTATTGTCGGCAATCTCGTTTACACCTCGGGTCAGATAGGCATCATACCCGAAACCGGTGAAGTCGCCGTCGGTATCGAAGCTCAGGCTCATCAGGTTTTTAAAAATGTTTCCGAAATATTGAAGGCTGCCGGCACCGATATGTCCAAGGTCGTAAAGACCACAGTCTTCATCAAGGATATGAACGATTTCGCAACCGTCAACGGCATCTATGCTCAGTATTTCACCGAGCCCTACCCTGCAAGAAGCTGTGTCGAGGTCGCACGTCTGCCCAAGGATCTACTCGTTGAATGTGAGGTCATCGCAGAGCTTTGATGACCGAAAAGGAAAAAATGCTTGCCGGTAAGCTCTATGACTGTTCGGATAAGGAGCTGGCATCTTTGAGACTCAATGCCCATGAGCTGTGCCAACGCTTCAATTCCTTGCCCGAAAGCAGTGAGGTCGAACGGACTGCTATAGTGCGTGAGCTTCTGCCCAATGCCAAGTCCGTTTATCTTCAAGGGCCTATGTTTTTCGATTACGGTCTGTTTACAAGCTTCGGTGAAAATTGCTATGCCAATTTTAATCTCACCGTTCTCGATTGCTGTAGGGTGACGATAGGTGACGATGTGTTTTTCGGCCCCAACTGTTCACTGTACACGCCTGTGCATCCCATGCTAAACAGTGAGCGAAAAATGCGTTTTCACGATGACGGAACTCCATATGACTTGGAATACGCACGTCCCATAGTTATCGGCAACGGCTGTTGGTTTGGCGGAAATGTCACGGTTTGCGGCGGTGTTACCATCGGCAACAACTGCGTTATCGGTGCCGGTAGCGTTGTGACGAGGGATATTCCGGAGGGCTCCTTTGCCGCAGGTAACCCCTGTCGTGTCATTCGCACTCTTGACGAAAGTGACAGCGTATATAATAACCCCGAGCTGCTATAGCAGCTCGGGGCTATTGTTTCAAATGCAGCAGAAATCAGGCACAGGTTCAACAAGCTGCGGATATAAACATATAGAGCTAAGCAAAAAACAAAGCCAGGTGGCGTCAGTTGCTTCTCGTGGCAATGATGCCGACAGGTGCGTCCTCATTAAAGGCACCGTAGGCACACAGTTGTTTCAGATAGTTCTTGTCGTGTATCGCATCCCAAAACGCCTGCTTGCCACTTTCCGTGCACTGCGGTGCTTCGTATTGCAAAAAGACCTCCCATATGAATGGGAGTGCATCGGTATGACCATTTGATCTAAGCTCAACACATCCGATCGCAATGTCATTTTCCTTTTCGCGGAGATAATAAAAATCACGCTACTATGCAGTAAATGTGCATAAATAGCGTGATTCTTTGCGATTTATTGCATTTTATAAGCCAAATAGTTAGATTTTATACAGTAGCGTTTCGGACTTGTCGCTTGTCTGTCGCTTAAATCTGCAAGCAGATATTAAACGACAGCAGGAGATAAGCGACAATCAGGGTTAGACATCTCTTGTCCTCCGGCATTTACGCAGTTTACGCATTTTTGCGTAAATCATGTCGAAAAAATATAGGTAGCCAGACCTGTCAGTTGGCAGGCTACCTGTATTTTCATTTACATTGAAACGGCCATCTGTGCCATGAGGTCCGCATACTCGTAGGTGTTCATCAGCAGGCCGAGCTCTTTGAGGTGGATTTTCGCCGCCGTAAAGGACACGCCGAGTTTCTCCGCGACGTCCTTCAAAGTCAATTCTCTTGGGTCAGCAAGTCTCTTGGATTTGATGAATTCACCAAACCGCATATACCGCCCCTTCATTTTCTTAACCTCCATGCCCTGACGGCCGTGCGGCTTCTCTCTTTCACACCTTACACCATTTACGCCGCTTTGCGTAAAGCGTAACAGGGCGGAGATTGTTTGTTAAGCGTTATGAATACATGATTCTGGGCATTTTCACTTTGTCCCTTCCATCTCCCGGAATTTTTTATCGCAAAA
>CAYUQN010000023.1:0-22287 GCA_964446815.1 uncultured Oscillospiraceae bacterium
CAAAAAATGGCTTTTACGCACGAAGTGCGACAAAAGCCGGAGTTCGAATCTCCGCCGGAGCACCAAAAAACAAGACAGCCTTTTGGGCTGTCTTGTTTTTTGCAATTACAACTGATTTGAACTCCGGACACGTTCCGACATCGGCGGTTGCCGGCTTTGGCGGCGAGCCGATAGGTTTAAATCAAAAAATGGCTTTTACGCACGAAGTGCGACAAAAGCCGGAGTTCGAATCTCCGCCGGAGCACCAAAAAACAAGACAGCCTTTTGCTACTCTCTTTTTACGGTTTTCTGCACTCCTTATAAGGGCAAAAATCGGGGCAAGTCTCATCGCATCCATGCCACGCTTGAGGTCTGCCGCCTTTTTGCTCGGCGTGTATCGGCTTAATCCCTAATAGCCGACACCGTGCCTTGACGAACGGATTTGTGAAGAAGTCTCCGAAAACGGTAATGCAAGCCCCACGGTAGATACGCTTGCAAGAATTGCCGAAGGAATGGGAAAGCAGCTAAAAATTGAGTTCGTGTGATAAACTATTATACCGCAAAAGGCACCCGAGAGGGTGCCTTTTTCTATTACCTTGAGCACGAAAAAACGCCGCTTCGGCGGCGTTTATACATAAAGATCGAATCAGAGCTTTTCTCTGAGCTTCTTTATGCAGTCGGGGCAAATGTTCTTGCCCTTGTAGTTGATGATGTTGCGAGTGTTATCGCAGAATATGCAAGCAGGATGATACTTGTGAAGAATGATGTTATCGCCCTCGACAAATATCTCAAGAGCATCTCTCTCTGCAATATCGAGAGTACGACGAAGCTCTATCGGTAATACGATACGACCCAGCTCATCAACTTTTCTGACAATACCTGTTGATTTCATTTCGGCTCCTCCTTGTAATGGGTACAACTGCCCATTTAGATTCCATTAAGCGTTATTATTATATCAAATTATTGCTTATTGTCAATAAAAATCGAAAATTATTCAAAAAAAATTAATCTTTACACAAACACAAAAATGTATATTCATAATTATTGCACCAAGTTGAATACAATGTTTAAAAATGGAGGCGGCTTTTCATGGTAATAGGAACGATTTGGATGGCATTTATCGTCATTTCAATTTTTTACGCAATCTTAACAAAAAACACCGCCACACTCGCAACCGCAGCCTTAGAGGGGGCGGAAGCCGCCGTTTCGCTTTGTATTTCAATGGGAGGGGCGATTTGCCTGTGGTGCGGTGTGATGGAGCTTATGAGGCGTTGCGGCATAGCGGCAAAGCTCGGAAAAGCACTTTCTCCGGTACTGAGAAGGCTCTTTCCGCAGGCATCGAAGCACAGTGATATAATGGAGCCTCTTGCGGCAAATGTCAGTGCCAACCTCTTGGGTTTGGGCAACGCCGCAACGCCGATGGGCATAAAGGCGGCACAGGGGATGTCGAGGCTGTCGGGAGGCGCGGCATCGGATGAGCTGTGTCGCTTCGTTGTGCTCAACACCGCTTCGATCCAGCTCATACCCACTACCGTTGCGGCAATAAGGGCGGCTTACGGATCACAAACGCCCTTCGACATACTGCCCTGCGTTTGGATAAGCTCGGTGCTTTCGCTTGCGGCGGGGCTATGTGCAGCAGGAATATTCGCAAGGGTGTTCAAATGAAGCTGATATGCGATCTTTCGGTGCCGCTGCTGCTTGCTGCTGTGGGACTGTATGCGTTGCCGAGGAGGGGCGATGTCTTTTCCGCTTTGACCGATGGGGCTCGTGATGGGCTCGGTACCCTGCTGAGTATGCTGCCGCCGCTTGTAATACTGTTTCCGGCGGTCTATATGCTGAGGGCATCGGGGGCACTGACTGCGATAGCGGAGCTCATATCGCCCATACTCGGACTTTTTGGGATACCCTCGGAGCTCGGTGTACTTGCTCTGCTTCGTCCGGTAAGCGGTGGAGCGGCAACGGCTGTGGCATCCGATCTCATGGCAAGCTACGGTGCGGACTCCGAGATAGGGCGTATAGCCGCCGTCATGCTCGGCTCAAGCGAAACGACCTTCTACGTCATTGCGGTATACTTCGGGGCATCGGGGGTAAGCAAGACACGCTGGGCAATACCTGCGGCATTGTGTGCCGATGCGGCGGTATTTGTGTTCTCGGCTCTGAGCGTAAGACTCCTGTACTGAGCATTTGCGATATTTACCGAGCCGATGACTTAGTGATAGGTTAATATGTAAGTATGTATTCAGAGTAGCCGCAATTGCGACTACCCTGAACCGTTGCAAGCGTCTTGCCGCAAGTTTGCACAAAAAATCGGCACAGTCTGATGACTGTGCCGAAGCTTATTACTTTGCATATTCGACCGCTTTGGTCTCTCTGAGAACGTGAACCTTGATCTGACCGGGATAGGTGAGCTCATCCTCGATCTTCTTTGCGATATCACGGGCGAGGAGCACCATCTTGTCCTCGGACACTTCCTCGGGCTTGACCATGACTCTGATCTCCCTACCTGCCTGGATCGCATAGCTTCCTGCGATACCCGGGAAGCTCTTGGAGATCTCCTCAAGCTTTTCGAGACGCTTGACGTAGTTCTCGATATTCTCACGTCTTGCACCGGGACGGGATGCGGATATGGCATCCGCCGCCTGTACTATGCAGGCAACGACCGTTCTCGGCTCGACATCGCCGTGGTGAGCCTCGATAGCGTGGATGACCGCTTCGCTTTCCCTGTACTTCTTTGCGATATCGACACCGATGGAAACGTGGCTGCCCTCGACCTCATGGTCGATCGCCTTGCCGATATCGTGCAGGAGACCGGCTCTCTTTGCGGTGTTGACATCGACACCGAGCTCGGATGCGATAAGTCCCGCAATATGGCTGACCTCGATGGAGTGCTGCAAAACATTCTGACCGTAGCTGGTACGGTATTTCATACGACCGAGGAGCTTTATGATCTCCTGATTTACACCGTGTATATTAGTCTCAAACACGGCTCTTTCGCCCTCGGACTTGATCGTTGCATTGACCTCACGCTGAGCCTTTGCGACCATTTCCTCGATACGGGCAGGGTGGATTCTGCCGTCGGCGATAAGCTTTTCGAGTGCAAGTCTTGCGACCTCACGGCGAACGGGGTCAAAGCTGGATACGGTGATGGCTTCGGGAGTGTCATCGATTATGAGGTCACAGCCCGTAAGCGTCTCGATGCTTCTGATGTTGCGGCCCTCTCTGCCGATTATGCGGCCCTTCATCTCGTCGTTGGGGAGGGGTACGACGGAGACTGTTACCTCACTGGCATGATCCGCTGCACAGCGCTGAATGGCGGTGACGATGATCTCTCTCGCTCTTTCTTCCGCCTCGTCCTTTGCCTGTGCTTCTATCTCCTTGACCTTGACCGCCATCTCGTGCGTTACTTCATCCTTGAGTGCGTTTATCATGTATGCCTTGGCTTCCTCAACGGTATAGCCGGAGACCTTTTCCAGCATTTCAAGCTGGCTCTTTTTGATAAGTGCGATCTCCTCCTGCTGTGCTTCGGCATCTGCGATCTTGCGATTCAAGGTTTCGGTCTTGCGTTCGAGAGCATCGGTCTTACGGTCAAGATTCTCTTCCTTCTGCTGTAATCTTCTTTCCTGCTTTTGCAGGTCTGCTCGGCGTGATTTCTCCTCACGCTCATACTCCGAGCGGTTTTTGTGTATTTCTTCCTTAGCTTCGACGAGAGCCTCACGTTTTTTGCTCTCGGCACTTTTAATGGCTTCGTTTATTATCCGCTTTGCTTCTTCTTCCGCACTTACTATCTCACGTTCCGCAACCTTTTTGCGGTAGGTAACGCCGAGTGCGAATGCGGCGATAAAAGCAACGACGATAAGAATGATCGCTAACCATGTTTCCATAGAAAGTAAACACACCTCCATTCTTAAAGAATTTTGCGGTGTTTTTTGCGGTGATTGAAAATAATCTAAGTCAAGACAGCCCATCAAGCGAAACTGTCAAATCAATTAAACCCAACATAGACCTCCCCACGGTCTACATCATCCGATATATTTTAGCCCCTACGGAGGATTATGTCAAGTGCAACGGCAATAAACCCTTAAAATTTTTGCTGTATTTGTGGACAGGTGGGGCGATAATGGGTATAATCATCGGGGGAGGTGTGGCTCTTGACGGCTTTGACTTGGATATTCCCGATAACCGCACTGGTGCTTATAACGATGTTTTTCCTCGGTATGCCAAATCCGCGACGCTGCTCACTTGAGCTTTCCGCTAAGGGTGAGGGCGGCGTCGGGGATGTTGCGGCACTCGGAGTCATTATAATTGTATACGCCTTCTTCGCCTTTTATAATCTCGGCAACACCGAATCGGCGGAGAGCTTTCACCGATTTTACGACGGTGAGCAGATCACCGCAACGCTTGACGGCGATACGGATATCGTTTCGGTCATGTACTTTTCCGGCATAAACACCGGAAGCTATACGCTGCAATACTCCGATGACGGTGAGCATTTTTACGATGCGGCAACGCTTTCTCAGGACTATGTTTCGATATTCAAATGGAAGTCCGCAGAGCTCTACACCGATACTCCGCAAAGCCCCGAATATATCCGTGTGATCGCTCACGGTGAGCCGTGGCTCGGTGAGCTTGTGCTCAGGGACGGAGAGGGCAATGCGATCCCCGTAGTCGGCGGCGCGGAGCTTTTCGATGAACAGGAGAAGGCACCGCCCTATTCCGATTACCTCAACAGCAGCTACTTCGATGAGATATACCATGCCCGTACCGCCTATGAGCATATCGAGGGAGTGTACCCCTACGAGGTGTCGCACCCTCCTTTGGGCAAGCTGCTTATCGCCTTGGGCATCGAGATCTTCGGACTGACTCCCTTCGGCTGGAGATTTTCCGGTACGCTCATCGGCGTGCTCATGCTGCCGATACTGTACCTGCTCATAAAAAAGCTGTTCGGCGGAACCTTGGTGCCCTTTTGCGGCACTGCGATATTCGCCTTTGACTTCATGCACTTTACGCAAACGAGGATCGCAACGATAGACAGCTATGCGGTGTTCTTCATATTGCTCATGTACCTGTTCATGTACCTGTATGTGAGCGGCGGCAGACTGCGTTACCTTGCACTGTGCGGTGTCGCCTTCGGACTGGGCATCGCAAGTAAATGGATCTGCTTTTACGCAGGTGCAGGGCTTGCGATAATCTGGCTTTGCCACGAGCTGCGGCATTTTAAGTGGAGAGCTTTTTTGAAAAACTGCCTGTTCTGCGTAGGCTTTTTCATCCTTGTTCCGGCTGTCATCTATTACCTCAGCTACTTTGCCTACGGCAAGGCGATAGGGCTTGACGGCATCGGTATGTTCTTCGGCAAGGAATACTTCGACACCGTGGTGCAAAATCAGGAGTTCATGTTCAGCTACCACAGCGGAGTTCACAGTGAGCATCCGTATTCCTCACGCTGGTATCAGTGGGTGCTCGACCTCAGACCGATACTCTACTATCTGCAATACTATAACAACGGAAGCCGTTCCTCCTTCGGTGCGTTTTTAAATCCGCTGCTTTGCTGGGCAGGGCTAATCGCAATGGGCATGACGGCGTATTTCGCGGTGCTTCGCAGGGATCGCAGATCGGGCTTCATACTCATCGGCTACCTTGCACAGCTTGTGCCGTGGATGTTCATCACACGCACCACCTTTGAGTATCACTACTTTCCCTCGTCGGTGTTTTTGGTGCTTGCGATATGTCGTGTGATGTCGCTTATGCAGACGCAGACCCGATATGGCAGGGCAAAGCTTCTGGGCTTCACGGCTCTTTGCGTGCTGATGTTTTTCGTGTTCTATCCGGTGCTGTCGGGTAAGCCGATCGATACACAAACCGCAGGAGCGGTGCTGAAATGGTTCCCCTCCTGGCCGTTTTGAACGGTGGGAGTGATGAAACTCAAGTCGGTGAAAAGCAAAAATTGCCGAAATATCGAAAAAGCGTTAGCTTTCGGATTTACACCAGACTTTTACAAAAAACATTGAAAATTCAGTGGTTTTAGACTTGGCAACAGCCCTCTCGGTCAGCCCATCGGCTGTCGGCTCTTCCATAGGGAGAGTCGGCAAAACCGTAAGGTTTTGACTGAGAGGGCATTTGTTTTTTGCAAATGTAATAAAAAGCACCGCCAATAGGCGGTGCTTTTTATCTCTTCAAAAATTACTCTTCGTCGTTCTTGATGGTCTTTACAGGGCAGTTCTCTGCACAGGTGCCGCAGGAAACGCACTTTTCGGGATCGATCTCGAACTTGCCGTCGCCCTCGAAGATAGCCTCAGCGGGGCAGTTTTCCTTGCAGGTGCCGCAGGAAACGCAATCATTACCGATAACAAATGCCATGATGAAACCTCCTATGTATTATACAGAATATATCTGACAAAGAGCATTGTACCATAACTTTTTAAAATTGCAAATCCAAGTTTTTGAGTAGGGATTAAGAAAAATGCAGCGGCGCTTGCCGCTGCATTTTGTGTTTGATTATTTGAGCTTTATTGCTCCGATGGGGCAGTGACGCACGCAGAAGCCGCAGCTATTGCAATCGTCGGGTCTTACCAGAACGGAATGGGTGTGGAAATCACCGGGCTCCGTGGGAAGGCTCAGCTCGAGGGAATAGGTGGGGCACTCCTCAATGCATATGGAGCAGCCGTCGCACAGCTCGGTGTCGATAACGGGCTTCTTCCACTGCTCTCTGGGAACGAATTTGGTGGGCTTGCCATTCTGATCGAGAATACCCTCGTATTCACATACGTTGCAGCAAGCACCGCAGTCGATGCAGCGATTGGGATCTATCTCATGCTTCTCCTTCATCTCGCCGGTGATCGCTCTTACGGGGCAGATATCTGCACAATCGTCGCAGCCCTTACATCTATCGGTAATTTTATGTGACATATATTAACCTCCTGCTACTGCGGGTACAAGCATTACCTCATCACCGTCACAAAGCACGGCATTTTTTCCCGCCTGCTTTCCGTTGACGACAACGATGCAGCTCATTACATCTTTCATGGTGACCTTCGTATCGGGTTTTACTCGCTTTGCCTCCTCCAGAACGAGGGGGAGCAGCTCCTTGACGGATGCGACATCGACTTCCATTCGCTTAACGCCGCTGTCAAGTCTGAACACTCCGAATACTCTGACCGTGACCATTACGATGCACCCTTTTTGATTTTCAGCTTTGCCAAAGTCTTTTCGGTGGGGACGCCGTTTTCGTCCCAGCCTCTTGCTGCGTAGTAGTCCTTCTTCATATCTTCGAGAGGAACCTTTGTGCTTTCGTCTGCCGGATCCTGAGGAACATCGGTGAGCCTCGAAGGCAGACTGTCATCCTTCTCGGTGATACCGAACAGGCTGTCAACGTAACGCTCAAGCGTATAGCCTCTTTCGCCGCAGCGAATGTATTTGCCGATGCTCATCTTCATACCGACTGCGTTCTTCATGGCACGATTCTGATAGAAGGTGGAGATGGGGAAGAATACGATCTCGGGGTTCTTGTTGAGTATTCTGAGCAGCGGTCCGATCTGAGTGAGCATCTTATTGACCTTTACGGAGAGAGAGCCGTTGGGATCGGAAAGCAGGAAGTCGGGCAGAATCGCATAGCCGGTGAAGAGGCACTGACCGGTGGCTGCGATCATCTCGAATATATCCTGGAACAGCATGGTGAGGTCGGCCTTTGCCTTGGGAGTCTGGCTGTCGATATTGAGACCCAGACCCTCGAGAACTACGAGGTAGCCGCCGTTTAGATGGCAACCGCCGCGGTTGGAGACTGCATAGCCCAAACCCTGACCGACAGCCCTGCGAGGCTCATATGCAGCCAGCTCAAGACCCTTGGACTGGATGGCAAAGTCCTTGCCGCCGTACTTCTCACTGAGACGCTTGCTGCCCTCGGCAAGCTCATCGCCTATGCCTCTGCGGTATGCGATATCCTCCCAAAGAGTGGATATACCGTCGGTCTCACCGAACTTGAGTCCGTTTGCCCACAGACCCTTTTCGTTGGCTTCCATTGCCCATGCGAGGGTGCTTGCTGCGGATATGGTATCCATACCGAGCTCATCAAGCTCATTGTTCCACTTGATAACGTTGTCCATACTGTCGTTGAGTATGCCGCCTGCGAGGAGACCGAGAGTCTCAAGCTCGGGACCCTTGACACACTTACCGTCGAGCATAACGGTACGTGCACACTTGATGGGGCAGGAGAGGCAGCCCTTGTTTACGACATTGTAGTTTTCCGCAAGAGTCTCACCGCAGACAGCCTCAAAGTTGTCATTGGTGCCCTGTGCATGATTACGGGTGGCAAGCAGGCCCTTTGCCTGCATACCGCTTACAAGACCTGCGGTGCCCAGACGCGGAAGCTGGCTTCCGGTGAGGGGATGACCCTGAAGGTACTTGACCCACTTTTTGTTCCATGCCATGTTCTTCTTGGCGTTTGCAACGGAAACGACATGGTTGCCGCCGACTGCTATCGCCTTGAGGTTCTTCCAGCCCATTACGGCACCGAGACCTGCTCTGCCCGCTGCTCTTTCCTGACTGAAGATGCCGGAGTAGAGAACGAGATTCTCGGCTGCGGGACCGATGGTTATGACACCGCATTTTGCACGGCAACCGTAGTCTCTGTCAAGAATATCGTGTACAGTCTGCTGAGCCTCGGAGACACGCTGACCCCAAACGCCTTCTCTGTCTGCGTCATGGAGAACAAAGCTGTCATTGTATATCTCAAGCCAGGAATGCTCGGGGCACTTGCCGGTGAGGATAAGCGCATCGTAGCCTGCCTTCTTGAGATAGTAACCGAAGTTGCCGCCGCAGTTGGAGGATGCGACGATACCGGTCTGAGGGGATATTGCGGAGATGTTGAATCTGGATGAGCTGGGGGCACCTGTACCGGTGAGAGGACCTGTCGAAATGACGATCATATTCTCCTCGGAGAAGGCTTCCTCTTTGCCTGTCAGATTGTCATAGAGGATCTTGGCGGCCATGATCTTTCCGCCTATGTAGAGCTCCTTGTCTTTGTCGCTCCACGGATAGTCTTCAAGCTTACCTGTTGAAAGGTCAAACTTTGCGACTCTGTCCATGTAGCCTGAGTATTTACTCATGGGACCATTCCTTTCTCGCCTTGCCCTTTACGGACGTAATATACACTTGTATAAAATTGCACTATAAGAATAGCACATTTTTTCTGTATTTTCAACAAGTTCGTTAAAAAATTCATTTGTCAATTATTTCAGACTGTATAGATATTCTGAGATTTTTCGAGCTTTTTGCCGTAAAAAGTTTCGAATTGACAAGGTGGGAGGATGGCAACACAGATTATGCAACATATGTTGCTTAAAAGGAGACAAGCCGCGCCACCGAAATTCAAATTCACCGAGGAGAAGATGATCGCCTTGCCGCCACCCTCCTCTTCCTCAAAAATATGAGCAGAGAATGAAAAAAAGCACGGTTTCCAAACGGAAGCCGTGCTCTGATTTTATGCTTTTAATTGCCCATGACGATCCATTCGCCGTCAAACTTCAAAACGGTTATCGTGTGCTCGTCCTTACCGCTTCCCTCGGAACCGGTGAAGCTAATACTCAGACTGACCTTTACACCGTCCTCGACCTCAATACCGTCGACCTTGCCTGAGTATTCGGCAAGCTCCTTATCGGTCATATCCACGGAATCGATAATATCTATCTCATAGCTCCAATCCTCACCGTACTTTTCCTTGCATTCGGACTGTATGGATACGCACATTTCGTCGAAGCTTTCTATCATGGACTTCGTTTCGGAATCCGAGTCTTCCTCCTTGACGCTGCCGGCGTCTATGGCAAGCTCAAGCATGGCATCCATATTCATCGTATCCCAAACAGCCTGACCGTCACCGCCGAATACAGCATCAACGTAATCCTCCGCCATATCCTTCGGGCCGCCGCCGAGACAGCATACGAGGATGAGTATGGCCGCAATAACGAGCACCGCCAAAGCGGCTATCGTAAGAGTACGCTTATCGAGCTTTATATTCGACCTCGACCTTGTTTTTGACTTTACGGCAACGTGCCTTCCCTGCTTTCCCATAAATACACCTCATTGCATCTATCTGAGTTCTGTTTTATCATTATACTTTCAATTTCATCCAATTGCAAGGAAAAATGATGCAGCAACGTATGAAAGCGGCAAGAGTCAAGCCAAGCGTATGGTGAATTGGGTGGCGGAGTGGGCATCGACGAGGATGTGCAGGGTGGTGTCTGATGGGGTGGTGACGGTGAAGTCGTAGCACAGCCGACGCACACCCCTTTCGGTGCAGAGCTCAAGGCTGCAATCTACTACCGTGACCGTGCTCGGCAAAGCTCTTGCCGCTTCCTCTCGGCTTACGGTGGCATTGAGATCGAAGGAGATGCCGACATTCTCATAGTACGCAACGGCGTTGAACGCATACAGCGCTCCGTCATCGGCAGCCACCGACACGCTCACCTTCGCATCGTACAGCAGCACTCCGTCGTCGGTCACGGGGATGAAGCTTGCGGTCAGCACACTGCCCACTCTGTAGGTCTCGGACAGTCGCATACCCCCAAGTCCCACGGCATCAAGCACCGCTGTTGCCGCCTCCGTCAGCTCATCGTCATCCATATCGCCGGCTACGCTGCGTTCCGAGCTGAGGCTCAGCGTCTTGCCCTCGGCGTTTACGGTGACGGTGCCGCCGTCAAACGAAAAGCAGCGGCTTCCGTCCTCCGACATAAACTCAAGCTGTAGCTTCTTTTCCCCCGTGAATCGCTCCGCCTCCGCTCTTGCGATTGCCTCGCTTACGATGCTGTCGGGAGCGGTCATGGAGGGATTGGTGTACAAGCCCTCGTAGTCAAGCTCGGGAAGCCGGGAAAAGGTCTCCTCGTATGCCTTCATCCTCACGCTCAAGAGCTCGTCCGACTCTCTGTGTATCAGCTCCTCGGGTGCATCCATCACGACATCGCCGTCGTTTACCGAAGCTCTCAGGCTTGACAGCTCCTTTGCAAGCCCATCCGATATATCGGAGAGTGCCGACATATTCGCCCTCTCCGTCTCACCGAAGCCGTCTGCCGCCACGGTACGCAAAAGCGATGCCGCATAGTCGCCGCAAACGCCGATGAAGCTTGCGGTCCTCTCAAGCTCATAGCTTGAAAAGGGAAGTGCAGCCATGGTCATTTCCGCCGCAAGGCAGTTTGAATAAATCTCACCGCATAGCTCCATGCTCAGCTCGGCTCCCGTTGCGTAAGCCGCCTTTTTGAGTGAGCCGTCGAGCTTTGTGACCGCAAGAACCACCTCGGAGAATGCGTTTTCGTAGCCGTACTCGGCGGTGCGGCGGTAGTTATCGCATTTTGCCGACTGCACACAGGTGTATGCAGCGAGTGCTACTATCGCCGTTGCAATGTAGCTCAAGGTCAAGATCAGAGTCTTTTTTCGAATTCTCATAAGCCACGCTCCTTTGCATACATTTTCCCACAACAGCAGCAAATAATACATCTTCCGCTCCCGTCATTTTTGTTGCAAGCCCCACATCGGTGTGATAAAATGAGGTAAAATATGAATGTGGATTGAAAAATGCGGAAAAGACAGGATGCAGAAACGGCTGCGTTCATGCCTCCCTTGTGTCGAAAATATGCCGGCAACAGATTTTTACAAACAGCTTTCAACTTTCCGCTCTCAGCTGTCCACCGTCAACTTTCAACTAAGTCCAAGGAGGTTGTTATGAATAAAAAACGCTGGTACAAGGAAATGGCGGTATACCAGATCTGGCCCCGATCCTTCTGCGACGGCAACGGCGACGGCATCGGTGACCTTTGGGGCGTTTACTCGAAGCTTGACTATATCAAAAGCCTCAACGTAGACGGCATCTGGTTCTCCCCGCTCTACCCCTCCCCCAATGCGGATTACGGCTACGATATCTCCGACTACAAAAACATCCACCCCGATTACGGTGATCTCGAGATCTTCAAAAAGGTACTCGACGGTGCCCATGAGCGTGGCATGAGGGTCTTTATGGATCTCGTCGTGAATCACACCTCCGATGAGCATCCTTGGTTCATCGAAAGCAAAAAGGGCAAGGACAATCCCTATCACGATTACTACTACTGGCGTAAGGGCAGGAGCTTCAAGCGTCCCCCGAACAATTGGGACAGTCTCTTTGAAGGCGGCGCCTGGGAATACAACAAGGAGCTCGATGAGTGGTACCTCCACGTCTTTTCCAAAAAGCAGCCCGATCTAAACATGGCAAATCCCAAGGTTCGTGAGGAGGTCAAAAGCATCATGCGTTTTTGGCTGGACATGGGCGTTGACGGCTTCCGTGAGGACGTTATAACCTATATCTCCAAGCCCGAGGGTCTGCCCTCCGCAAAGCTCAAGCTCCCTGCCGCCACCGGAATGTCCATGTACTCGAACGGCCCCAAGGTACACGAATACCTTGCCGAGTTCAAGCGAGACGTTCTCGATTTCTACGACTGCTTCACGGTCGGTGAGGGCCCGCGTATGGAGCCGGACACCGCACTGTCATATGTCCGTGAGGGCAAGGATCAGGTGCTCGACATGATGATCAACTTCTCCCACATGGAGGCGGATTGCTTCATCACCGACTTTATCCGCCGCCCCTTCGATCTCAAGAAGCTCAAGAGAGCATTTACAAAGTGGCAGACCGAAATGCACGGTAAGGGCTGGAACGCTCTGTACCTCGAAAATCACGATCACCCCCGTGTCATAAGCCGCTACGGTAATGAAAAATACCGCACCGAAAGCGGTAAAATGCTTGCTGCAAGCTACCTTTTCCAGTGCGGAACTCCGTTTGTTTATCAGGGTCAGGAGATCGGTATGCTCAATAATCCGCTTGCCTCCCTCGATCTGTACAACGATGTTATGACGAAGAACAACGCAAGGATCGCCCGTAAGCTGGGACTCCCTGCCGCCACCGTTCTCAAAATGGCACAGGAGGCATCTCGTGATAACGCGAGGACTCCCGTTCAGTGGAGCGACGGCCCCTATGCCGGCTTCTCCGAGGCGACGCCGTGGTTCTATCTCAACAACAACTACAAGGAGATAAACGTCGAGAGCGAGGATAAGGATCCCGATTCCCTGCTCAACTTCTACCGCACCGCACTTGAGTTCAGACGTGACAATCAGCTTGTCATCTACGGCAAATACCGTGAGCACTACGCCGACAGCGATGAGCTCTATGTCTATGAGCGGAGCTATGAGGACAGGCGGCTTCTGGTCATATGCTCCTTCACGGAGGAGCCCGTTCGCTTCGATGCTCCCTACGGCTTCGATCTCGAAAAGGGGAAGCTCGAGCTTTGGAATTACCCGAACTGCCATGTTATCGCCAACGGCTTTACGACAAGACCGTATGAAATGAGGGTGTATTCGTTTTGATGCGATGCCCTGCACACAAAGGATCGTCGATATGAGCCGTGCTGAGAAAACGGTCGTTTCGGAGCATACGGCAAAACGCCGGTTTAAATAAGAGGACAAGGAGAGAAAGAAGTGTTTTGCGGAAAATGCGGAAGCAACATACCAAACGACTCGATAAGCTGTCCCGTGTGCGGTGCCGGAACGGCTGTACCGCCCATGCAAAATCCCTGTGCGTATGCCGGCTACGTCCCATCGGCACCACCAAAAAGTCCGGCAAGCTGCCGATAGTGATCGCCGCCGCTGCGGGAATCGTTTTGGTGTGGATCAATTACACCAACGAGGACGGGGAGACCGACGGCTTCTACAACAGCGTAACGATGATGAAGGTCAACGGCAAATGGTACCCCCTGCTCTGGACCGTCTTCCGCTTCTCCTCCGCCTATTGGTAATGCAGGATAACGAAAAACACACAGCGTCGATAGTGCTGTGTGTTTTCTTTTATTCCATTATGTACTGATGAAGGACGGAGACCGTGAGCATCATCAGCCGATAGTAATCCAAGAGCTCATCACGCTCATCATCCGGCAAGCTGCCGACCAGCCTCAGCAGAGTGTCCGCATCATCACCGACGATGAGCATCGGATCCGGCGATTTGAATCGGCGCTCATTACGCATCAGCTGCATACAGCACTCCTCAAGCCCCGAATCCGTCACCAGCAGTGACGGGTGAGTTTTCCTCACCTCATACGGGAGCTTTACCTCCAAAAACGCCCTCAATATGTACTCATGGTGTTTGTTTACCATCTTCCCGCTCGGTGCCTTCTCCAAAGCACGAACCTATCCTCCTTTTCTTTTTCTCCGAGGCTTCCGCCGAAAGGCGAAAATACCCCCATATAATAAGACAGCTTTCGGAGCAAAAGATGATACACTTTTTCGGGGCTATTTGCAAAACTTTTATATAAGATACCAAATTTAGCAAAATAACCGACAAAATGTCGGTTATTTTTTCGATATATTCAACTGTCGGAGATCGGGCTCAATCCGACTTATCAAGGCGGTAAAAAACCTGTGTAAGTATCTCTCCGGTCTCGGCATCGATTATGTATCTGTAGTCGGTAACGGAGCCGGTGAACTGCACCTTATAATAGAACTCACCGTCAAGCTTTATCATATCGGACTGCATATCACGAGCCTTTTCAAAGGGGATACCGGCATCCTCAACGGCGATCTTCTGAGCGGCGGAGTGACCGATATAATCGTCACCGCTGAGCTTACAGCCGCGGATGGGCGAGACCATAACGAGGCAGAAAAGGACGAAAACAAGGGAGCGGATGAGATTCTTCTGCACGGAAGCGGAGGACAGGTGACGGTGTTTGCCGGATCTGCGACCGCCGGATCCGAGCTTCAGACTGCCACGCTTTGAGGGGGCAAGATGCTTGCCGCCTTTAGCCATAGATCCGCCTCCCTTCGTACACCATGTATGATTTTAAATTTTAATATTTTTCGACGCTTTTGTCAACAGTACAATGTGCTTTGAGCACTGTCGTTGACAATTTATTCTTGCAAATCCGAGGGCACAACGACGGACATTGCAGCGGCAAGGGCTCAAGGACTTGAGCTCCCCTCGATTTTGCACAGCGTATAAATCCATCGTCGACACTCAAACCAACCGCCATGCCCAACACTTGGCTCTCCCCTTGGGAGAGCTGTCGACGGAGCTGACCGAGAGGGCGTGGACAGGGTGTATATGAACCCTCCGCACCCAAATCAAGCACCACACCGTCGTAGGGAGGGGTCATGACCCCTCCGCCTGCAACGCACCGATCTTCTGCTGAAATGCAGAAAAGACAGAACGCAAAAGCTGCTTAGTTCATGCTTCCACAGACGAGGAAGCCATGAGACTGAGCAGCTTTCAACTGCAAGCAAAGCCGAAGGTCGGCACTGTATCGTAGTGCCGACCTATTGTTTACCGCACAAAGAAGTGATTATGGAGCAGGTCGAGGGCGGTGAGGAGATCCTCCGAGGAGGTGTAGACCGCCGCTTCGCCGCTTTTGAATTTTGCCGGGACGGAGGATATGCCGTGCTCCGCCAAAACGCTCAGCATTTCGGACAGACTGTCGTAGCCGACACCGCTACCAACGAGGCTGATCTTGTTTTCCGCGGCATCTCTTGTTATTCCGCAGAACTCGGCACCGTCACCCTCGGAGCACAGCAGCGTACCGCCGCTTCCGCCAAAGCTTGAGAGCAGCACCACCGGAACCCGACGGAGCATTGCGATCTCAACAGATCTCGAATGTAGCACCTGTGAGCCTGCTCTTGACAGTCTGAGCATCGAAAGGTAGTCGATGCGATCGAGCCTTTTCGCAGCCTTTACAAGGTCGGGATCGGCGGTGTATATGCCGTCGACATCGGAGTATATCTCACAGCGATCGGCACCCAATGCCGCAGCAAGAGCAACTGCCGTGGTATCCGAGCCCCCTCTGCCGAGGGTTGTGGTGTCGTCTGCCGAGCTGATGCCCTGAAATCCTGCAACGGTCACGACCTTTCCGGAATCGAGCTCTCTCTTGAGCCTCGAGGTGTCGATCTCCTCTATCCGCGCGTCGCCGTAAACGGAGTCGGTGCGTATGCCTGCCTGCCGTCCGGAGAGGGATATCGCCGCAATGCCCATGCTTTCAAGCTGCATCGACATCAGTGCGACGCTTCCGAGCTCACCCGTGGACAGCAAAACGTCCAACTCTCGCTTTGGGGGTGAGGGGCTTATTTCCCCTGCTTTGGCTATGAGCTCATCGGTACTGCCGCCTTGTGCCGAAAGCACGGCAACGACCCTGTTGCCGCCCTCGACCGCAGAGGCGATGATGGCTGCGGAGGCTCTTATCCTTTCCGCATCAGCCAATGAGCTGCCGCCGAATTTTTGTATGATAAGCATTGTGTTCCTCCAAATAATAAATGAAGCAGGTAGAACAAAGCTACCTGCTTCATTATATTCATTTGCAGCTTATCCCGCCATTATCTCAACGCTTATAACTCCGCTTACGCTCCTGAGAGCCGAGAGCAGCTCATCGCTGCTGACGATGAGATTCTCCGCAACGACGGATATCGTCACGAGGGCAACACCGTTTGCGGGTATGCTCTGGTTTATCGTGAGAATATTTCCCTTGGACTCGGTAAAAATAGAAAGTACCGAGGCAAGCATACCGGGCTTGTCATGGAGCATGATATGGAAGGTCATGATCGAGTCACGTCTCAGATCACGGAAGGGTGCTATCGAATCCTTGTACTTGTAAAAGGCACTGCGGCTGAGATCAACACGCTCTACCGCTTCCGCGACAGTCCTCGCTTCCCCTGTTTCAAGCAGAGCCTTTGCCTCCGTGACCTTG
Organism: uncultured Oscillospiraceae bacterium; assembly: GCA_964446815.1. GTDB lineage: Bacteria > Bacillota > Clostridia > Oscillospirales > Oscillospiraceae > F23-B02. The sequence continues at coordinate 16,710 of CAYUQN010000023.1, forward strand.
ATAAAGACCTCCGGTAAAGCGGAGACCTCGACGAGATAATACTTAGGCTTAGAAATGTTCATGGGCATTGCCGTCCTCCCTGTGTGGGCGAATGTGTTTTGTATGCGGAAATTCTACCACAATGCGGCGGCATTATCAAGTGGAGAACGAAAAAATCAAGAGGTGATTTTATGCTTTGGGGTGCGATAATGAGCATCATTGCAGGGCTTGCGATGAGCGTTCAGGGTGTTATGAACACAAGATTGGGCGAAGGGATAGGCAGAGTCGAGGCGAATGTGTTTGTTCAGGGCACTGCGTTTTTGCTGTCTGCCGCAGTGCTGCTGTTTACGAGACAGGGAAGCTTCACGGACTTGGGCGGTGTGAATAAGCTCTACTGGTTAGGCGGAGCCGTCGGGGTCATAATAACGCTGACGGTCATGCTGGGAATAAAGAGCCTCGGCACAACGGTCGCAATATCGGTGATACTCATAGCTCAGCTTCTCACCGCAGCACTCATCGATGCCTTTGGTCTGATGGGCAGCGAAAGGGTGGCGTTCACATGGACAAAATACCTCGGGCTTGCACTCATGATCGCCGGCACCGTCGTGTTCAAAATCAAAAGCTGAAAAACAGACCGAGTCTGTTTTTCAGCCGATATCATATCAATTCTCTTGCGGTGAGCATTAGGCAGAAGCCGAGGAGGGCGGCGAAGCTTGCCAAGCGTCCCGATTGACGTTCGTGGGTCTGCGGAACGAGATCGTCCACTATCACATACAGCATGGTTCCTGCCGCAAACGCAAGCGCAAAGGGCAATATCGCCTTTGACAGGCTCACCGCAAAATAGCCGAAGAACACGCCTATGACCTCCACCATCCCCGACACCGCCGATACGGCAAGAGTCTTGCTCTTTCCGGAGCCTCCGTTTATGAGCGGCGGAACGATTATCATCGCCTCGGGTATGTTCTGAAAGGCGATGCCTGCCGCAACAGGCAATGCCGCTCCGAGATCTCCGGTTCCGAATCCTACCGCTGCGGCAATGCCCTCGGGAAAATGGTGTATCGCAATTGCCGCAACGAATGCAACGGTGCGGCTCCTGCCTATCTCCGTACCGCAGCTCAATCCCATAGTCGCAGTGAGCATTGGCGAAAGCTTGCCGATAAGGCAAAGAAACGCAGCACCGCAAATTATGCCCAAGGGCGAAAGCCAAAGGGCACTGTCCCTCGCTGCCTCCACCGACGGCAAAACAAGCCCCAGCACCGCAGCACACAGCATTACCCCTGCCGCAAGACCGTTGAGCGAGTCCTCGAAGGCAGGGCTGATATTTTTAAACAGGAAGCCGATCGCAGCACCGACTGCACAGCACAAGGCGATAGCTCCGGCACTTATAAGTATATAGCTCAAAACAATGATCCCCCTTGACATCATATGCATGGCAAGGGGGATCGGTTCGTATCAATTGTTTATATGCACCTCAAGGTGCTCATAGCTCATTGTGCTGCCGTGCTTATCGAAGAATTCAGCCATGCTTATCACCCAAATGCAGCTCGGTACACTTGCCCTCACCGAAGACCTTTTCCACCTCGCTCTTGTAGTAGGGGAAGTAGTCGGAGGGCATAAGAGCCTGCACGCAGCCTGCAAAGCCACCGCCGTGAACTCTCCAAGCACCCTTGCCGGAAAGCAGCTTTTCCGAGAGGATGAGTCCGCTTTCAAGCTTCCTGTCATCGGTGGCGCTGGTGACGATATTGTTCAGATACTTCTCGGAGGATCTGCCCGATTCGTTCATGAGCCGCATATACTCGGAACCGTCCCCACGGGACAGAGCATCACGCATTTTGGGGACTCTCTCGTTTTCGTCAAAGAAATGCTTTGCCCTGCGCACGGGACGATCGGCGGTGTCCCAACGTCTTTCACGGAAGGCATCGGGATCGACCTCGCCCAAAAGCTCCTTGCCGAAGAAGCTGGCAATATACCGCATATCTGCCGGTATGCGAGCGTAGGAGGTATCGAGTCCTGCATGGCTTCCGCCTGTATCGGTGAGGCAAAGCGTCAGTCCCATTCGAGAGAAATCGGCGTTCACGGGGACGATCTCACCTGTGCGGAAGTCGACATACACAGGCTTTCCCAGAGCACAGGCAAGCTGATCCATAAGGCCGCAGGGCTTACCGAAGTGCAGGTTTTCCGCCTGCTGCGCCACCTTTGCGATGGCGATTGGCTCAAGCTCACCGTTGTTGTACAGATCGTTGAATATCCTTGCTATCAAAACGGCGTAGGCAGCGGAGGAGCTGAGTCCCGAGCCCGATGAAAGGCTGCTTTGGATCACAGCATCAAAGCCGCCGAAGGAGGCACTGAGATCATACATCGCACAGGCAACGCCTCTGACCAAGGCCTTCGAGGAGCCGAACTCCTCGGGATGAACGTCAAGGTCAAGGAGCCTTACTTCAATGTCCGAAAAGCCCTCGGAGCGTATACGCACTATATTGTCGAAATTCGGAGTCACCGTGGCGGTGAGCCCCTTGTCGACTGCCGAGGCAAGGATACGACCCTTTTGGTGATCGGTGTGATTTCCGGCAAGCTCTGTCCTGCCGGGGGAGAAGAATGCTTTCATATTTATCCCTCCGATATTTTGTCAGCGGATAATGCTTGAGATAATTGGTGCTTTGCTTATGAAAAATAAACTGCCGCGCCCAACACTCGGCTCTCCCATAGGGAGAGCGAAGGAGGCAGTGCAAGCTTTGACCTCAAACAAGGGAATACTGCGATTTACTTCTTTCTTGCGAGAACCTTTTCGGCGGCTGCGGCGACTGCATCGGCATCGAGGCCGTACTTATGCAGCAGCTCAGCGTAGGGTGCGGATTCGGTGAAAACGTCCTGAATGCCGACAAACTCGACCGGCACTCCGCAGGCGTTATTTGCAAGCACCTCGGATACCGCAGAGCCCAGACCGCCGTAAATGTTGTGCTCCTCGGCACAGACTATCGCACCTGTCTCCTCGGCACAGCGAACTATGAGCTCACGGTCTATGGGCTTTATCGAATACATATCGACGACACGGACGGATAAGCCCTTTTCGGAGAGCCTTTCCGCAGCTTCGATAGCCTTGTGGACAAGCAGTCCGCAGGCTATCACGGTAAGGTCGCTGCCCTCACGGACGACAGCACCCTTGCCGAGCTCGAAGCTTGCGTCCTCGGCATAGAGATCGGGGTAAACGTCACGACTCAGGCGAAGGTAGAAGGGGCCGTAATTGTCTACAGCCAGCTTGGTTGCCCAACGTGTGGAGGCAGCATCCGAGGGAACGACAACTCTCATATTCGGCAGGGCACGCATTATCGCAATGTCCTCGGTGGCGTGGTGGCTTGCACCGTCAAGCGCATCGCTCATACCGCAGTAGGCACCGCCGAATTTGACGTTTAGGTTTGCGTAGCATATCTGATCCCTTGCGGATATCAGACCCAGTGAGGTCAGAAAAACGGTGAAGGTGTTGACAAAGGGGATCTTGCCGACGGTGGACATACCGGCGGCGGTGGCGACCATATTCTGTTCGGCTATGCCCATGTTGAAAAATCTCTCGGGATGAGCCTTGCCGAAGATCGCGCTTTTTGTGGAGCCGGAGAGGTCGGCATCGAGCACGACGATGCTTTCGTTAGTATCACCGAGCTCTGCAAGAACGGTTCCGTATACTTCTCTTATTGCCTTAGCCATTTGCGGTACCTCCCAATTCTTCCATTGCCTTCTTGAAGCTGTCGGCATCTATAGCCTTGCCATGCCATGCGTTTTTTCCCTCCATGAAGGAAACGCCCTTGCCCTTTACGGTGTTTGCGATGACCACCGTGGGGGCACCGATGGCACCGTCGGCAACGGAGATGCAGAAGTCAAGAGCCTCGATATCGTGACCGTCGCACTCGAGCACCGTCCAGCCGAAGCTTTCCCACTTGGCTGCAAGATCTCCGAGCGGCATGATCTCGTCGGTGGTGCCGTCAAGCTGTACCTTGTTGTAGTCAACGATGGCGATAAGATTATCGAGCTTAAACTTTGCGGCACTCATTGCGGTCTCCCAGATAACGCCCTCGTTGAGCTCACCGTCACCGAGAACGGCATAGACCTTTGCAGGTGAAGCGTTCAGCTTGAGAGCCATTGCCATACCTTGAGCGGCGGGGAAGCCCTGACCGAGAGGCCCTCCGGGCATCTCAACACCGGGGCAGTGCATATTGGGGTGACCTGCAAGACCGCCCATGCGACGCAGTGTGGACATATCCTCAAGGGGGAAGAAGCCCTTTTCCGCAAGGTTGCGGTAGAGCATGGGAGCGGCGTGACCCTTGGAAAGAACAAGACGGTCACGGTCGGGATCATCGGGGTGAGCGGAATCGAGATTCATGTGCTCCTGATAGAGATAGGTCAGTATCTCACAGACTGAAAGTGATCCGCCGGGGTGACCGGACTGTGCTCCGTGGATAGCGGTGAGCACATCGATCCTGAAGCGGCGGCAAAGCTTACCCAGCTCCTCAATGCGTTCGGCAGTTAAGGCCATTATGGTATCCTCCAAATAAATTATTGTTCAGTATAAATATAGAACAATCAAAAAGCAAAGTCAATCAAAGACGTAAAAAACCCTTGGGGACAAAAAGCGGTTGACAAGTGGCGGTGGCGGTGATAATATTTAAAAATCAGCAATGACGGAGACAACAGCTTGCCACAGCTACAGAGAAAGCGACCTCGGCTGAAAGTCGCTTGACGGTGACGCTTACCACTCCCGAGCCAAAGTGAGGAAATGCACTTTCGAGTCACGCACGTTAAGCGTATGATGAGCTTTCATCAAGGTGGAACCGTGTAAGTAATTACGCCCTTGACTTTTGTCTTGGGCGTTTTTCATTTTTTAAAAGGAGAACAGACATGGACGAGAAGAAGTATACCTTTGAAAATCCCGAGTTTAAGGACACATATCGCCACACCACGAGCCATATCCTTGCTCAGGCAGTTAAACGCCTCTACCCCGAGGTCAAGCTTGCCATCGGCCCCTCGATAGCCGACGGCTTCTATTACGATTTTGACGCTCCCTTTGCCATCACCCCCGAGATCCTCGAAAGCCTTGAAGCCGAAATGCGTAAGATCTGCAAGGAGAAGATCAAGCTTGAGCGTTTTGAGCTCCCCCGCGAGGAGGCCATTAAGCTCATGGAGGAGAAGGATGAGCCCTACAAGGTGGAGCTTATAAACGATCTCCCCGAGGATGCGGTCATCTCCTTCTACCGTCAGGGCGACTTTACCGATCTTTGCGCAGGCCCTCATCTGGACAGCACGGGTCGTGTCAAGGGCAATGCGATAAAGCTCACCTCCTGCACCGGCGCATACTGGAGAGGTGACTCCGACAAGAAGATGCTTCAGCGTGTTTACGGTACCTGCTTTATGCACAAGGATGAGCTCGATGCATACCTTCAGCGTATCGAGGAAGCAAAAAAGAGAGACCATAGAAAGCTCGGTAAGGAGCTCGGTCTCTTTATGATCAGCGAGGAGGGCCCCGGCTTCCCGTTCTTCCTCCCCAAGGGCATGGTGCTCAAAAACACTCTTATAGATTACTGGCGTGAGGTACACAAGAGATACGGCTATG
>CAYUQN010000024.1:0-21601 GCA_964446815.1 uncultured Oscillospiraceae bacterium
GCTCACCGCTTTTGTCCTTGTAGGTGCTGCTCATGCAGATAAAGGACTTACCGCCACGGCTCATGCTTGCACCGGTAACGAAATCAAGCTGACCACCGGTACCGCTTATCTGCCGAGTGCCGGCACTTTCGGAGCATACCTGACCGAAAAGGTCTGCGGATATACAAGCGTTTATGGAGATCATATTGTCGTTTTGGGCTATGACATAGGGATCGTTGACATAGGAAAGGGGATAGCCTACGACCTCGGGATTTTCATGTACCCACTCATTGAGCTCATGACTGCCTATCGCAAGACCGAGGATACCTATTCCATTGTGCAGCGTCTTGCACCTGTTTGTGAGCTTGCCTGCCTTATACATGGAGTAGTAGGCATCGGAGCACAGCTCGGTGTGCATACCGAGATCCTTAAGCTCACTTTTTGCTATGATCTCACCCAAGGCGTTGGGCATACCGCCGATACCGAGCTGGATCGTCGCACCGTCGCAAATATGAGGAAAAACGTGCTCGGCGATACGAAGATCGGTGTCCGTCGGCAAGGGATTCGGCATCTCAAAGAGGGGAGGATCACCGCTTTCGACGATGAAGTCGACCTCACTTATGTGTATCTTAACATCATCCGAACCCAATATTCTCGGCATATTGCGGTTTACCTCGACGATGACCGTTGCACTGTTGTCCGCAATGCAGCGAGAAAGACCGAGAGCGTTACCGAAATAGAAGTAGCCCTCATCATCCATCTCCGACACTGTGACCATACAAACATCGGAGTGCAAAAAGCTCTTGTAATACCAGGCAAGATTCCGGAAGATCATGGGCTCGAAAAATGCTCTGCCCTTATCGACAAGCTTACGCTCGTAGCCGGAGCAGTGCCATGTGTTGTAAACAAAATGCTCAAGTGTGGGATCACATTCGCAAACGGCAATGGGCCCGAAAATGAGATCGCCTCTTATCTTGACGTGCCAAAGCTCGTCCCGCCTTTTGGCAAGAGCCTTGTCAAGCTCTATGGGAAAACCGAGGTTTGAGGTGTATTCCACCCAGTCGCCGCTTTTAACGCAGCAGACCGCCTCATCCGGAGTCCTGAGCTTTTCCTTGTATAGTGCCTTAAAATCCATTACTTCCTCCGAAACAGATGATGCTCTATTATCTCACAAAAGCGTTTGATTGGCAATAGAGACGCTTGTAAAATGTAAGCTTACATAGTAAAATACAATGGGGTGAGATAATGTATAAGCTGTGTACTGCAAACGAGATAGACGTTGAAAAGACCTTTGAATGTGGGCAGTGCTTCCGTTGGGATCGCCAAAGCGACGGAGCATATATCGGTGTTGCCATGGGCTATCCGGCAAGGGTCGAGGTCATCGACAATTCGGTTTACATAACATCTGATGCACCCGATGAGCTGTGGCACAGGTACTTTGATATGGACACCGATTACGATGCCGCCGCAATGGGCTTTGCCGGTGAATATCTCGAACGCTGCCGCGAATTCGGCAAGGGCATACGCATATTGCGACAGGAGCCGTGGGAGGCTCTGTGCTCATTTATCATATCCCAGTGCAATAATATCACAAGGATCAAGGGAATAGTGGACAGACTGTGTACGAGCTTCGGTGAGGAGACGGTCTTTGAGGGGCGGACATATTACAGCTTTCCCTCGGCAGCTACCCTTGCGGATCTGACGACTGACGATCTTGCACCGCTTCGCTGCGGTTACAGAGCGGAGTATATAATAAATGCGGCAAAAGCCGTTAAAAACGGGGAGATCGACCTTTCGGCTCTGTGCGATTGCGATTACCGCGTTGCGATAAAGGAGCTTCGCAAGCTGTACGGAGTGGGGGAAAAGGTGGCAAACTGCGTCGTCCTGTTCGGACTCGGACATATGGAGGCATTTCCCGTAGACGTATGGATGAAAAGGGCACTGAGTGAGCACTTCCCACCGAACTTCGATCCCGAGACTCTCGGAGAATACGCAGGTCTTGCACAGCAGTATATTTTCTATTACGCAAGGAGCGGAGAGGGAAAAGAAAGCTAAGAATTTCTTGATTATAGAGCATGATTATAGTATAATAAAACGATAAAGCAAACGAAAGGGGAGCCGCGGTAATGGAGCAAAAAATCGCTTTACTGAAAAAGTGGATAGATGAGAGTGACAATGTTGTGTTCTTCGGCGGAGCAGGAGTATCCACCGAGAGCGGTATACCCGACTTCAGAAGCGTTGACGGTTTGTATAATCAGAAATGGAAGTACCCACCCGAGACCATTTTGAGCCACACCTTTTTCATGAGATACCCCGAGGAGTACTACCGTTTCCACAGGGAGAAGCTTGTGATCGACGGTGCTAAGCCCAATGCGGCACATTTGAAGCTGGCTGAGCTTGAGCGTAAGGGAAAGCTCAAAGCGGTGATCACTCAGAATATTGACGGATTGCATCAGGCGGCAGGGAGCAAAAAAGTCCTTGAGCTGCACGGAAGTATATTGAGAAGCCTGTGCTCCGTCTGCGGAAGACCCTACCCTGCGGATAAGATGAACCACGGTGAGGGATTACCTCGTTGTTCCTGCGGCGGTGTTATAAGGCCCGACATAGTGCTGTACGAGGAACCGCTTGACGATGGGATAATGACGGAGGCGATACGTTGCATATCCGAAGCCGAGGTCATGATAATCGGAGGCACCTCGCTTAATGTCTATCCGGCAGCAGGGCTCATAAATTATTACCGGGGCAATAAGCTTGCTCTTGTCAACCTGAGCAGTACCCCGTATGACAGTGAAGCGGATCTTGTTATAAACGAAAAAATCGGAAAGGTGTTCAGTCAGCTTTGAGTAGAGTAGAAGTGCTTGGAGTCGGATTTGATAATCTGACAAAAGAGGAAACAATTGAATCATGCGTAGAACTCATAGATAAGCACGCTTCTGCTTATATGGTAACGCCGAATCCCGAGATAGTGATGGCGAGCTGGGACAATGAGGATTTAAAGACTGCGGCAAGGAATGCAGACCTTGTCATATCCGACGGTATAGGTGTTGTAAAGGCGGCAAAGATCCTCGGAACACCGCTTAAAGAGCGTCTCCCGGGAATAGAAATATGCGAGGGCATAATTGAGCGACTTGCGGAGTCGAAAAAGAGTGTGTTTTTGTTCGGTGCAAAACCGGGGATAGCGGAAAAAGCCGCTGAGAATTTAAAACGCAAGTATCCGGAGCTTGTGATCTCCGGCACCAGGGACGGATATTTTCAGGATTCCGAGCCCATAATCGAAGCGATAAATGCCGCAAAGCCCGATTTTCTTATGGTCTGTCTCGGAGCACCCAAGCAGGAGCTTTGGATGTACGAGAATGCGGACAAGCTCGATGTCGGACTCATGGGAGGCTTCGGCGGATCGCTTGACGTGTTTGCCGGAGTGACGACGAGAGCACCGAAGCTTTGGCAAAAGCTCGGACTCGAGTGGCTGTATCGCTGCTTAAAGGAGCCGTGGCGTTTTAAACGTATAGCAAGACTGCCGCTTTTCATGACAAAGGCAGTGGAAACGAGGATCAAGAAGTCTAAATGAGTAAGGGTAAGCTAATAGTATTCGAGGGGATAGACGGAAGCGGAAAATCCGCTCATTACAAGAGGGTGTGCAGTCATCTTGAGGAGGACGGTATAGCCTATCATCACATAGTTTTTCCCCGATATGATAATGACAGCTCGGCACTTATCCGTATGTATCTTGGTGGAGAATTCGGTTCAAATCCCAAGGATGTCAATGCCTATACCGCCTCGACCTTTTATGCGGTGGACAGGTTTGCGTCATATAAAACGGACTGGGGCGAGACCTATAATGACGGAGGCTTTATTCTGTCGGACAGATATACGACCTCCAATGCGGTGCATCAGGGAAGCAAGCTTTCCGATGCGGAGCTTGAGCCGTTTTTCGAATGGCTGTACGATCTTGAACACAGGAAGATGCAGCTGCCGGTGCCCGATCTGGTGATATACCTCGATGTCGATATCGAGACCTCACTTGCCAGAATGAAGCACAGGCAGGAGAAGACAAACACCTCGGCGGATATCCATGAGAAGGATGTCGAGTACCTCAAAAACTGTCTCAGAGTAGCCGATAAGGCGGCGGATTTCTTCGGCTGGCACAGGGTAGCCTATCTTAAAGACGGTGTTGAGAGATCGATCGAGGAAAAGCATGAGGAGATCTACCGCATCATAACGGAAGCACTTAAATAAAAAACGGAGCTCTCTTTTTAGAGAGCCCCGAGTATCCTCAACAGCCGCAACCGCTGTTGCAGCCGCAGCCGCAGCCGTCGTTGTTGCCGCAACCGCCGCAGGCAAATACGAGGATGAGAAGGATTATGATGATCCAGATGCAACTGTTATTGTTTCCGCAGAACATAAAAATGACCTTTCTCCGCACAATGTATTCCGTATCAATGTCCGGTGCGGCGGACTGTATTGAGCGATGTTTCAGTGAGGTACACGGATGATTTCCGTGTCTGAGATATAATATGCCGGAGTCCGATATCCGGTTACCGAACGATCAAAGGAGATAATGCTATGATCGATGAAGTTGAATTTGACGAACTGTTCGGCAAAAAGCCCGAAACAACAAAAAAATCGGCTAAGGCTCAGCCTGCACAGGCAAAGGCTCAAGCACCCAAGCAGCCTGCTCCCAAAGCAAAAGCGGCTCAGCCAAAGCCTGCAAATGAGCAAACAAAGTCGGCACCGCCGCAGAACTCAAAGCCGGCAAAGCACGGTGCTTTAAACGGACTGCTTTATGTCGTATTCGTTTTGAGTGTCAGCGTAATACTTGCCTGTCTTGCGTGGCTTGCCGCAACGGACATCCTTGCCCTTAATGCCCCCGATGTAACCGCAACGGTGGTGTTGCCCAAGGACAAGTTTGAGCTTGTAGTCACCGAAAGGGTCAACGAGCAGGGCAAAACAGTCAAGGAAAAGAACTATATTGCCGATATCGACTATGTTGCGGAGCAGCTTGAAGACGCAGGAGTCATTAAATACAAATGGCTCTTTAAGATCTACTGCTCACTTGCCGATGCCGAGAACACCATTGACCCCGGCACCTATGTTCTCAAGGGCAGCTATGACTACAGAGCACTTGTCAAGAAGATGCAGTCCGGCTCCAACTCCATGGTAAGGCTCAGCATAACCTTCCCCGAGGGCTATACGATGGATCAGATATTCAGAAAGCTTGAAGCCGAGGGTGTCTGCGATTATGACGCACTGATGGACGCGGCTGCAAATGCGACCTTCAATTACAAGTTCCTTGAGGGCATTGAGACCGGAGACGCAAGACGACTTGAAGGCTTCCTGTTCCCCGATACCTATGAATTCTATGAGGGAATGCCTGCCTCCAGTGCGATTAACAAGCTGCTCAGCGGCTTCCACTACCGTCTCACCAAGGAAATGTACGATTGGCAGGAAAGCAGCGGACTTACGTGGGCAGAGGTAGTCAATATCGCCTCCATGATTGAAAAGGAAGCGGCAAACGATGAGGAGAGGGCAAGGATCGCCTCCGTCATCTTCAACCGTCTCGAAAAGGGTTGGCCGCTGCAGATAGACTCCACCACGCTTTACGAATACCCCGACCATGTCGGAGCACCGACGGCGGAGATGCTTGCAAGCGACTCACCGTACAATACACGAATCAGCACGGGACTGCCTCCCTCCGCAATATGCAGTCCGGGACTTGCATCGATAAAAGCCGTACTCAGACCGGCAGACACGAACTATCTGTTCTACGCACTTGATCTGGCGACCGGAACACATAGATTCTTTGCCACCTCCTACGAATTCGATGCCTTTGTTGCGACACAGAATTATGATTGATAAAAAACCGGAATTATTGTCACCCGCCGGCGATATGGAGCGACTTGAAATGTCGCTCCATTACGGTGCGGATGCCGTTTACCTTGCAGGGGAAAGCTTTGGAATGAGAGCGGCGGCAGGCAACTTTTCAAAGGAAAAGCTCACCGAAGCGGTGAAGCTTGCCCATGCAAAGGGAGCAAAGGTCCACCTCACCTGCAATACCCTTCCGAGGGAGAATGAGCTTATAAGGCTACCGACCTTTATCGAGGATGCAGCCGAGGCCGGAGTGGATGCGTTTATAATCGCAGACCTCGGCGTTATGAGCTACGCCGAAAAATATGCGCCCAAGGTGGAACGCCATGTCAGCACCCAGCTCGGCGTTATAAACAGTGCAACGGCAAGAATGCTGTACGACATGGGAGCCAAAAGAGTCGTCCTTGCAAGGGAAACTCCACTGGAGGACATATTCACGATCCGAGCCAATACCCCCAAGGAGCTTGAGATCGAAGCCTTTGTCCACGGTGCGATGTGCGTATCCTTTTCGGGACGCTGCCTGCTGTCAAATTACTTGACGGGCAGGGATGCAAACAGAGGCGAATGTGCCCAACCCTGTAGATGGAAATACCGCCTCTTGGAGGAAAAGCGACCCAATGAGTATTTCGACATATTCGAAGACGGCGGAACGCACATCTTAAACTCAAGAGATATGTGCATGATAGAGCATATACCGGAGCTCATATCGGCAGGAGTCTCCAGCATGAAGATCGAGGGACGTATGAAGTCTGCGTATTATGCTGCGGCGGCAACGAATGCCTACCGCCATGCGATAGACTGTGCGGTAGCCGGAATACCGCTCCCCGACGTTTGGAGGGATGAGGTGTATAAGCTCAGCCACCGCCCCTATTCCACCGGCTTTTATTACGGTTACCCCGGCCAGCACTATGAGGATGCCTCATATTTTTCAACAGCCGAGGTCTGTGCCGTAGTCGAGGAATGTGCCGAGGACGGTACTGCGATACTTACGCAAAGGAACCGCTTTTGCGTTGGCGATGCAGTGGAGCTCATGACGAACGACTCCGAGCCCATTGAGTTTATCGTAGGAGAAATGGAGAACGAAGCAGGGGAGAGCATAACCGCAACGCCCCATGCAATGATGAGATTTAAAATGCGTCTGCCGCGACAGTGCGACAGATTGTCTGTACTTAGGAGAATGAAAAGATGAAAGCATACGGACTTAACGAACTTAGAGAGATGTTCCTTTCCTTTTTCGAAAGCAAGGAGCATATGAGATTACCGAGCTTTTCGCTCATACCGCAGAATGATGCAAGCCTTCTGCTTATAAACTCCGGTATGGCACCGATGAAGCCCTACTTCAAGGGTGAAGCCGTACCGCCGAAAAAGAGAGTATGCACCTGCCAGAAGTGCATCCGCACAGGCGATATCGAGAACATAGGCAAAACGGCACGTCACGGCACCTTCTTTGAAATGCTGGGCAACTTCTCCTTCGGTGACTACTTCAAGGAGGAAGCCATTGCATATAGCTGGGAGTTTCTCACCTCACCCAAGTGGGTAGGCCTTGAAGCCGACAGACTGTATCCCTCGGTCTATGTCGATGACGATGAAGCATGGAACATTTGGCATGATAAGATCGGCATCCCCGAAAACAGGATCTTCCGCTTCGGCAAGGAGGATAATTTCTGGGAGCACGGAGCAGGCCCCTGCGGTCCCTGTTCCGAGATATATTACGACAGAGGCGAGAAATACGGCTGCGGCAAGCCCGATTGCACCGTAGGCTGCGAATGTGACCGATATATCGAGGTTTGGAACAATGTTTTCAGCCAGTTCGATAACGACGGTGAGGGCAACTATTCCGACCTTGCCCAAAAGAATATAGACACCGGCATGGGACTTGAAAGACTTGCGGTAGTGTGCCAGGGCGTTGATTCCATATTCGATGTCGATACCGTTATGAATATCACCCACAAGGTATCCGAGCTCACCGGTGCGTTCTACGGCAAGAGCCATAAGATGGACGTTTCCCTGCGTGTTATAACCGACCATATAAGAAGCTCCGTATTCATGATCTGCGACGGTGTCCGTCCCTCGAACGAGGGCAGAGGCTACGTTCTCCGCCGCCTCTTACGCAGAGCCGCAAGGCACGGAAAGCTTCTCGGAGTCAACGAGCCCTTCCTTTATGAGATCGTTGCGACCGTAGTCGGTGAGAGCATGGGACAGTATCCCGAGCTCAAGGAGAAGCAGGATTATATAACAAGAGTTGTAAAGAGTGAGGAAGAAAGCTTTGCTAAGACCATAGACGCAGGTATGCAGATATTCGCCGGCATACTCAAGGGTCATAAGGAGAGGGGAGAGAGCGTGTTCTCCGGAGCCGATGCGTTTAAGCTTTACGATACCTACGGCTTCCCGGTAGACCTCACAACGGAGATGCTTGAGGACGAGGGCATGACCCTCAACGCCGAGGAATTTGCAAAGCTCATGCAGGAGCAGAAGGTTCGTGCAAGAAAGGCAAGAGAAGCCTTGGGAGACCTCGGCTGGGCAGGCATCGATCTCGGACTTGACACAACTCCCACTCAGTTTACGGGCTACGATAAGCTGTCCGACAGCGGCAGAGTGCTTGCACTTGTGTGCGAGAATGAGCTTACCGAGGAGCTTTGTGAGGGCTGCGAGGGCATAGTCGTTCTTAACAGAACTCCGTTTTACGCCGAGATGGGCGGTCAGCTTGCCGATAAGGGCGAGATAGGCTTTGGCATCGGTGACATTGAAAACGGTCAGCTCACAAAGTTTGAGGTCAGAGACGTTAAGAAGGACAAGGGCGGAAAGTTCCTGCACTACGGTGTTGTCCGCTCCGGTGCTCTTTCGGTAGGCGAGAGTGTTGTCGCCTCCGTTGATGTCGAACGCAGAAAGGCAATATCCAGAGCCCACTCTGCGACACACCTTCTGCACAGTGCCCTCCGTGAGGTTTTGGGAGATCACGTCAATCAGGCAGGCTCCCTTGTCGATACCGATATGCTCAGATTCGACTTCACCCACTTCAACGCACTCACGCCCGAGGAACTGACTGCTGTAGAGGCATCGGTCAACGAGGCAGTGCTCAATGGCATGGATATCTCGGTCAAGGAAATGGGCATTGACGAAGCCAAAAACAGCGGTGCAACGGCACTGTTCGGTGAAAAGTACGGCGATGTTGTCAGAGTTGTATCCATGGGTGACTACAGTGTTGAGCTTTGCGGCGGCACTCACCTTGACAATACCGCAAAGGTCGGCCCCTTCCGCATACTCACCGAGTATTCGGTGGCAAGCGGTGTAAGAAGGATCGAAGCGATCTGCGGCAAACGCTACCTCGGCATGGCAAATGAGACTACCTTGCGTCTCAATAAGGCGGCGGCACTTCTAAAGACGAAGCCCGCTGAGCTGCTTTCCAAGACCGAAAGCTTCATAGCAGAGATGAAGGAGCTCAAGCAGGCTATAGATCGCCTCAAATCCAAGGCACTCAATTCCGATGCCGAACGTTTCCTCTTTGCAGCCAAGAAGATCGGCGGCTTCAGCGTCCTGACCCAGACCCTCAGCGGTGTGGATGTAGCGGATCTCCGTAAGATGGGAGACTTTTTGCGTGATAAGGATCCCAAGACCGTTGCGGTGCTTGCGGCGGTGAACGATTCCAAGGTCACCTTCCTTGCGGTGTGCGGCAAGGAAGCGATATCCGCAGGTATCAAAGCCGGTGATCTTGTCAAGGCAGTGTGTGCCGTGGCAGGAGGCAAGGGCGGCGGCAAGCCCGATTCCGCAATGGGCGGAAGCGGTGAGGTCTTAAAGACCGATAACGCACTTGCAATAGTCGATGATTTCGTTGCCGAAAAGCTCGGACTTTAAGGAGGAACAAAAAATGAACGATTGCCTGTTTTGCAAGATCATAGCAGGGGAGATCCCCTCAACTAAGGTGTATGAGGATGAATGTGTTTATGCGTTCAGAGACATAAATCCCCAAGCCCCCGTACATATTCTGGTACTTCCCAAGGAGCATATCTCCTGTGCCGATGAGATAAGCGAGTGCAATTCCGCACTTGTGGCAAAGTGCTTTGAGGCTGTTGCGAAGATCGCCGCGTCAGAGGGACTGAAAAACGGATACCGTGTAGTCAACAACTGCGGTGAAGATGGGGCTCAGACCGTAAAGCATTTGCATTTCCACCTTTTAGGCGGCAAAAAGCTGACCGAAGGCATGGCATAATAACGGTAAAAAGCAGAAAGCCCCAAGCTTTCTGCTTTTTCGGCTTGTGGGTGTGATATGATTGAAGGGAGTACGCAAACTTGCACTGTTATCAACGGGCTTTTGCATTGGCGTATTCGCCGCACATTATATAATAGCGGAGGACGAGCTGACGACAGCCGCCGTCCTTTGCACCGCAGCAGCACTGCTTTCGCTTATAGCAAAGGGAAAAACGAGAAAGCGACTGCTGTTTGTAACACTTACCGTTGCGGTAGGCTTGTTCTATTATAAATATACAGCGGAGCTTGTCCTGTACCCCACCGAAAAGCTTGACGGAAAGACCGTCACGGTGACGGCACTGGTGACAGACTATCCCGAGTACAGGGAAAGCGGCGTCCTGCTTGATGCCGAGCTTATGGAAGACGGACTACCGCAGAGTGATACGCTTATCGTCTCCTACGATAAGACGACGCTTGACTTCAAACCGGGAGATATCATAAAAGCAGAAGTCGCCTTCAGCTCAGCTATCGAACGCTTCGGTGAATATAATGACCTGTATATCTCCAAGGGACTGACTGCGACGGTAAGCTTAGCCGGTGAGGCAAGAGTGATATCCCATGACGACTCTGCAATAAAGCATTTCCCCAAGGAGCTTGCCAAGGAACTCAGAACTATCATCGGAGATATTTTTCCCGAGGATACGGAAGCCTTTATGAAGGCACTGCTTACGGGAGATCGCAGTAAGCTTTACGAAGATGTTGAGCTCGATACGGCTATGGCGGTGTCCGGAATAACCCACGTTGTAGCGGTATCGGGTATGCACGTTGCCTTTTTAGTGGGCTTTTTGCAGCTTATACTCGGTCAAAACAGGAGACTGTCGCTCATTTGCATACCAACGGTTTGGGTGTTTGTGCTCATGGTAGGAGCACCGCCCTCGGCTATCAGAGCCGGAGTAATGCAAACGATGCTCCTTTCCGCACCGATATTTCACAGGGAGAGCGATCCCTTTACCACACTGAGCTTTGCCCTTGCGGTCATACTGCTTCATAATCCTTTTGCTTGCGGCAGTGTGGGATTGCAGCTATCCTTCGGTGCAATGGCAGGCATCATGCTGTTTTCTCAGCGTATATATCTCAAATTAGGCGGCGGAGATATAGGGATAGGCAGACTCAGAAAGTACATTGTCGCAACGCTTTCGAGCTCACTTGCGGTGTCGGTATTCACCGTGCCGCTCATAGCGATACACTTCGGCTATGTTGCCTTGTACTCCGCATTGACAAATATACTGTGTCTGTGGATAGTCTCTGCCCTATTTTCGGGTGGACTTACACTGTGTCTTGTGTCCCTGATATCATGCTCGGTGGCAAGCTTTTCGGCGGAGCTGCTATCATACGGCGTAAGATACATCGGCGTTGTTGTAAAGCTGATATCAAAGCTACCGTTTTCGGCATTGTATATCGAAAACATCGGCGTACTGATATGGCTTTTTGTGACCTATCTTGTGTTCGGAATATGCCTTGCCCGTAAGGGTAAGGGAGCAAGATCGGCGACATTGATAAGCATAGCAACGCTCATTGCCGTTATTGTCGGAACGGCGATCTATGCAAAGCAAGATAACGGTACCGTTGCGGCGCTGAATGTCGGTAACGGACAGTGCTTGGTGTTTACGGCAGGGGACGATACCGTTGTGGTAGACTGCGGAAGTGCAAGAACACTGACTAACGCAGGTGCAGAGCTTGCGAAATACTTAGGTGCAAACGGCCGCTCACATATCGATAAGCTGATACTTACTCACCTTGATGATGACCATGTGAACGGACTCGGAAAGCTGATGTGCTTTGTGAGTATAGATACACTGATAATGCCCCAATCGGCAAAATACGGTGATGATATCAAAGCCTATCGCAGCATCAGAAAGCTTGCAAACGAAAACGGAACAGAGATAAAATTTATAAACCGTGAGGAGCGTATTGAGCTTGAATGGATAGAGCTCAAATTCTATACGCCATACCGCAGCGGCAGTGACAGTAATAACAGAGGACTGACCCTCACCGTTGATATCGACGGCTATGAAACGCTCATAACCGGTGATGCGGGATTTACCGTGGAACGCAACTTGGTTAGGGATTACAGTCTACAGGGCACCGACCTTCTCATAGTCGGCCATCACGGCTCCGATTACTCATGCTGTACGGAGCTTGTAAAGGAAGCAAGACCGCAAGAGGCGATAATATCCGTCGGTTACAATGCATACGGTCATCCGTCATACAGAGTGTTGACGCTGCTTGAGGTGTATGGCACCGATATCCACCGAACGGATCAAGAGGGCAGAGTTGTTATAAAGATATCTTAGGAGAAAAAGATGGCAAAGAAGAACGAGGAAAGGATAAACTATTCGGCAGCCGTAAGGGAGCTGAGGGAAAAAGGCCCCGAACGCCTCTACTTTTTGTGGGGCGAGGAGGACTATCTCACAGCTTGTTTCCGCGATGAGCTCAAGAAGCTGTGCATAACCGGTGACGTTGAAGACTTCAGCTACCGAAGATTTACGGAGGATTTCACACCGAGAGCACTTGCGGACGCTGTGGATTCCGTACCTTTTTTGTCGGAGCGTACCTTTGTTGAGGTAAGCGGCTTGAACCTTAATAAGCTGACGGAGCAGGACAGCGGTGAGATTATCTCGGTTCTGAAGGATATACCCGACTACTGCACCGTGGTATTCAGCGAAGCCTTTGAGTTCGAACCCGACAAACGCCTCAAATTCTATAAAGCCTTTTTGCCCTTGTGCAAGGAATTGAGATTCTCCGCACAGGACGGTTCCCAGCTCATACGCTGGATAGTGCGACGCTTTGCCGCAGAGAACAAGGAGATCGAGCTTGCCGCAGCTCAAAGGCTAATCACCGTAAGCGGAGAGCTTATGAACAGGCTTATACCCGAGATAAGCAAGGTTGCGGCTTACGCAAAGGGAGCCAGAGTTACCGTTGCGGATGTCGATGCGGTGGCACACCATATCCCCGAAGCCGTGGTTTTCGATATGACCGACAAGCTTTCCGTCGGGGAGACCAATGCGGCAATAAGCCTTTTGGGAGAGCTCTTGGCAGATAAAAACAACGAGCCCATTATGATCCTTGCAATAATCGGTATGCAAATGCGTAAGCTGTATGCGGCAAGACTTGCAATAGATGAGGGACTCGGCAAGGACTATGTGATGAAGACCTGCGGTATGAAGCTTGATTTTCAGGCGACAAAGCTTATGCGGCCGGCACATAAATTCGAAAGAAAGCGACTGGAATATGCCATTGAGCTATGTGCAGAAACGGACTATCGAATGAAAAGCAGCATTGACGATCCTGCGGCTTTGCTAAAGGAATGTGTCTTGAAAATTGCGGCAGGAGGCTGAAATGTACAGAGTTTCCGAGGTCATAGTCGTTGAGGGACGCTATGATAAAAATACCCTGTCGCAGGTAGTCGATGCGACGATCATAGAAACCGGCGGCTTCGGCATATTCAACGATCCCGAAAAGCGTGAGCTTATCCGCATCCTTGCAAGGAAGCGAGGGCTTATAATACTGACTGATTCCGACGGAGCGGGATTTCTGATACGCAATCGCATAAAGGGCTTTGTCGATCCCAAGTATATAAAAAATGCCTATATCCCCGATGTCTACGGCAAGGAGAAGCGAAAAAGCAAGGCGTCGGCGGAGGGAAAGCTCGGCGTTGAGGGTATGAGCAGGGAGCTTATATTAAATGCCCTGCAACGCTGCGGTGCAAGTATAAGCGATACCCCAAACGAAGCTGAGAGACAAGAGATAACGAAGGCCGATATGTACGCCCTCGGACTTACGGGAAAAGAGGGCAGTGCCGAAAAGCGGCAACGGCTGAAAAAGCATCTCGGTCTACCGGAGCACTTGAGTACCGACGGACTCTTGCAGGTGCTAAACGTCCTTGTCACAAAGGATGAGCTGCGAGAGCTTGCGGATTCATAAAAACTTATAGATTTTCATATAGCACTGTGGTATAATATTTCAACAGATTTTAAATAATCGGAGGGAAAAGATATGAAATGCCCCTTTTGCGGATACTCGGAAAGCAAGGTAATCGACTCGAGACCTGCTGAAGAAGGTGCGACCATTCGCCGCCGCAGAGAATGTCTTGCCTGTCAAAAGAGATTTACGACCTATGAGATAATTGAGCATATGCCACTTGTAGTCGTAAAGAGGGACGGATCGAGACAGACCTTTGACAGAGCCAAGATCATAAACGGTGTTGCAAGAGCCTGTGATAAACGCCCCGTTGCCTACACTCAGTTTGAGAAGATAGCGGACGAGATAGAGCAGGAGCTCCAGAGCTCGCTTGAGCGTGAGGTCAGCACTGTCGATATCGGTGAGATGGTAATGCGCCGCCTGAAGGATATCGACGAGGTCGCCTACGTCCGCTTTGCATCTGTATACAGAAGCTTTAAGGACATCAATACCTTTATGGATGAGCTTTCAAAGCTTTTGAGCGATAAGAATTAAAAGATACTGCCTATGCTTATATGCTCCATGCCCATGATAGATAAAAGCTGTGCATGGAGCAGCAGATAGGTACCGTGTACCTCACCCACCTCCTTGGCATAAACTGCGGAAAGCATGGAGTAAAATGCATCGGTCGTAGTGCCTATCTCGGAGTGACGGATAAAAACATGGGTGTAGCCGTCGAGGGAAAGCCAACGCTCACAGGCGTTTTCAAGGACTATCCTTGCATTTTCCCAATCGCCGTCCTCGGCATGGAAATATGCGAGAGTGACGGCATCGTCCAACTCACCCATCAGCCTGTCTGTCATGTGAATGTTCAGCAGTGTACCGGCAAATACCAGTGCGAGCAATACGGCGGCAACGAGCTCCTTTTTCATGAACGCTCCTTTCCGAGCTGACAGAAGATATCACCGGTGTCGGACAGGGTGAGAAGATAAACATCCTCTGCATTTTTGATCTTCCGTGTGCATAGCTCCTTTCTGAGCCAATCCTCATTGCGACCCAAAAGACGTAGATTTTTATCGAGAATACGACCCTCACTGATTATTATGTGAGGGTAACCGCTGTCGCTCACATTCAGCTTTATTTGCTTTGGAGTGAGCGGCTGCTCCTCGGCTTTAAGGATGACACTGAGCTTGCCGTTTGTTTCAAGTATCGCATAGGAAACGACGGAGAAGCTTTCGACCCCTTGAGCTCTGAGCTCCTGCATCAGCTCATCGGCAGTGAAGCGGTTTTTCTTCATACGCTCAATGTCGATAACTCCGTCTTTTATGAGTATCTCCGGTCTCCCGAAGGCGAGAGCGCGGAAGCGTATTTTCTTCATAGACAGCCAAGCGATGAGTATTTCAAGGCAAAAGAGCGTGACTATGGGGATAAGCCCATTTAAAAGCGGTATCCCTATATCCTGAAGCGGAGTTGCGGCAAGATCCGCAACAAGAGCAGCAACAATGAATTCACTCAGCTCCATTTCACCGAGCTGACGCTTACCCATGATACGCATTGAGACCAAAATGGCGAAATACAGTATCAGGGTACGGATAAAGATGATAGCTATTTTGACCGCCTCCCGAGCTATTTTTTCCGTAAGGCGGCAAATTATCAGTATAGAAGGTGTTAATTTGAAAATAATCGTTGACAGCAGAGAGAATATTGCAAAGCTGATAGCCGACGAATTTGCAAAGCAGATAGAGGAAAAACCGCAAAGTACCGTGGCGTTTACTGCGGAGAAGGAGCTTATGCCCATCTTCGATGCGATAAACGGCGATTTTACGAATTCTGCATTTTTCAATGTGTGTGATTTCTGCACTTCAAACGCTGAGACAAGCGGAGTAACGCAAAAGGCACTTGAGGCTACGCTTAAACGCCTGTCATTCGGCAGCGTGCATGAGCCCGATGCCCTTTCGCCCGAGGACTATGACGCACATATATCCGAGCATGGCGGCTTGGATCTCATCCTTCTCGGCATGACCCAAAGAGGTGCGGTAGGCTTTAACGAACCCTCAACGGCGTATGACACACATACACATACAGCAAAGCTCACGGATACCACAAGACATATGTATGAGGAGCTTTTCGAGAGCTTTGAGACCACACCGGAAAGCGGAGTCACTATGGGACTCAAAACGATCTGCGATGCCAAAACCGCCATCGTTGCGGTGTTCGGAAGCGAAAATGCGGATATCGTATACAAGCTTGTCTACGGGAAAACGACTACATATGTGCCTGCGGCAATGCTGCAAATGCACAGGAATATGATACTCTGCCTCGATCCCGAGGCGGCAGCAAAGCTATAAGGAGTACGAAAATGGGTAAATATTTTGGAACCGACGGATTCAGAGGCGAAGCAAATGTCAATCTCACGGTGACGCACGCATTTGAGATAGGCCGCTACCTTGGCTGGTATTACGGTAAGGATCACAAAGCGAGAATAGTCATCGGCAAGGACACGAGACGTTCAAGCTATATGTTTGAGTCTGCCCTCTGTGCAGGACTCACGGCATCGGGAGCAGATGCATATCTGCTTCATGTCACCACCACGCCGAGTGTTTCCTTTGTCGCAAGAGCTGACGATTTCGATTGCGGCATAATGATTTCCGCATCTCATAATCCCTATTACGATAACGGCATCAAGCTCATAAACGGCAGAGGCGAAAAGATGGACGATGAGATGCTTTCGGGTATCGAGGCGTATATCGACAGTGCTCAGGCAGGGGAGAGGGACAGCTTGCCCTATGCCACCGGTGAGAAGATAGGCAGAACGGTCGATTATTCCGCAGGACGCAATCGCTATATCGGCTACCTCATATCACTTGCCACAAGATCCTTCAAGGGCAAAAAGGTGGGACTTGACTGTGCCAACGGCAGTACATGGATGATGGCAAAGAGCGTGTTTGACGCTCTCGGCGCCGATACCTATGTCATTGCCGACAACCCCGACGGTATCAATATCAATGTCGATTGCGGATCGACGCATATCGAAAAGCTGCGTCATTTTGTAATGGAAAAGAACCTCGATGTCGGCTTTGCCTTTGACGGTGATGCAGACCGTTGTCTTGCCGTTGACGAGAAAGGCAATATCATAACCGGCGATCATATCCTTTATGTGTGCGGCAAGTATATGAAGGACAGCGGTATGCTCGGTGACAAGAAGATAGTCACCACCGTGATGAGCAATCTCGGTCTTTATAAGGCATTGGATGCACTTGGCATAGGCTATGAAAAGACCGCTGTAGGCGATAAATATGTAGCGGAGAATATGAGGGCAAACGGCCATATCCTCGGCGGCGAGCAGTCGGGTCATATAATCTTCGGCAGACTTGCCAGCTCCGGTGACGGCTTGCTTACCGCGATAAAGATAATGGAAGCAATGTGCGAAAGCAAGCAGCCGCTTTCCAATCTTGCAGCACCTGTCGTAATGTATCCGCAGATACTCAAAAACGTTGTTGTTGACGATAAGGATGAGACTCTTTGCTGCACTGAGGTAGTATCCGAGGTTGAGAAGATAAGCAATGAACTCGGTACCGAGGGCAGAGTACTGCTTCGCAAGAGCGGAACGGAGCCTCTGCTGCGTATTATGGTCGAGGCAGGAAGCGAGGAGCAGTGCGTAGCCTGTGTAGATAGGATAATCGAGGCAATGCGTAGTGCAGGACGACTTATAAAGGTGAAATGATATGTATACCGTAAACGATCTGCTTGACCTTTCAAAAACCATAGCTGCGCCGATCTTCGAGGGCAAGACCTACCCTTGGGAGATACTGTCCGAGCTCAAGGCTTATATACCTGAGCTGGGTGCGACCTTGCCCGAGGATGAGTATGACCGCATAGGCGATGACGTGTGGATAGCGAAGGATGCCACGGTGTTTCCCTCCGCATATATCGGAGGCCCCTGCATCATCGACCACGGAGCGGAAATACGCCACTGTGCCTTTATAAGAGGCAGTGCGATAATCGGCAAAAACGCAGTTGTCGGAAACTCCGTTGAGGTCAAAAACTCCCTGCTTTTCGACGGAGTGCAGACACCGCATTATAACTATGTAGGCGACTCCGTTTTGGGCTATAAGTCACATATGGGGGCAGGCTCAATAACCTCAAATGTCAAGAGCGATAAGAGCCTTGTCGTTGTGAAATTCGGTGACGAGCGTATCGAGACCGGACGGAAGAAGTTCGGTGCCATCCTCGGTGACAGGGTTGAGATAGGCTGCAACAGTGTATTAAACCCCGGCACTGTGGTGGGGCGTGATTCAAGCGTGTACCCGACCTCATCGGTCAGAGGCACCGTCCCCGAAAACGCCATATATAAAGACAAGGATAATATCGTTATTAAATAAAAAAGCCGCAAAGCGGCTTTTTTATTTATTTTTCCCTATTGCTTTTTATGAAAAATATGGTATACTTGGTATGCGTACCAATAATGGTACGGGGGGGATCAAAAGCCGGTGAGCGTCGACCGCAAGACTCTCACCGGCTTGAAAATGAGAATTGGAGCGATCTTAATGGCTTTAAGAAAGGGAAGTATTGAAACAAAAAACAGGATCCTTGCAGTTTGCGCAAAGCTGTTCTTGGAGCAAGGCTACCATAACACCCCCATAAGTCAAATAATCGGTGAGGCTCAGGTGTCTGCAAGCAGCTTTCAGAACATTTTCCGTACTAAGGACGGAGTGCTGCTTGAGTTTGTAAAGATAATGTTCGGAGGTCAGTTTGCCGCTGCGAGAAGGCAGGCTGCAAATGTTCCGCCGGTGTATGTCTATGCGTTGGAGACAGCGATGCAGCTTGCAATAACGGAGCAGAACGAGAATCTTCGTGACATATATCTTGAAGCCTATTCTCAGCAGAGCACCTGCGAATACATATATGAGCAGACTTCGATGGAGCTTTACCGCATCTTCGGTGCGAATTTCCCCGGTTATACGGTGAATGATTTTTATGAGCTCGATATCGGATCGAGCGGCATAATGCGAGGGTATATGGCAAAGAAGTGCAGCATACATTTTCAGTTTGAGCGTAAGCTTGAATGTTTTTTGAAGCTGACTCTTGCCTGCTACCGAGTACCGCAGGATGAGATAGATAAAATAGTCGAAAACGTCAAAGGGATGGATATCCGTAAACTTGCCGAAGGCGTGATAGAGATGCTGCTCAGTGAGCTGCATAACCACTTTATCCCGCCCGAAGAGGCAATTGAATGATGTTCATAAACCTCCTTTTGAAGATTTCATATAAGCACGAAACGGCGATGGGTCATCCCATCGCCGTTTTGTGCTTCGGCAACTAATAATACCATACAGTGAAAAACGATTGAGTAGCGGGGGAGCTCGAGGGGGTCAAGACCCACCTCGAATCAGATCGCCGCCGCAAAAAAAGATTGATTATTCAAGCTTTTGGTGCGAAGCGTCATTTTGAATTTTCAAAATGACCGGCGGCGGTTCAGCTTGCAAAAATCTTAATTTTTTCAAGCTGAACGAAACGGCGATGGGTCATCCCATCGCCGTTTTGTGCTTCGGCAACTAATAATACCATACAGTGAAAAACGATTGAGTAGCGGGGGAGCTCGAGGGGGTTAAGACCCACCTCGAATCAGATCGCCGCCGCAAAAAAGATTGATTATTCAAGCTTTTGGTGCTTTGCCGCTATTTCAAATCGCAGTAGTTGTCACAGGGCTCGATGCTGTCGGGAGGGAAGAACTCCTCAACGGGGAAGCGTATGCGAGAAAACATGGTGCAGGGATCATCCTCTGTTGAGCCGACACATTCCTTTTCGGGCAGGCAGTAATCGTAAGCCGGAATAAGAAGCTGAGTATTCCGCTCAAGACGGATGATGGAAAACTGACCGAGAGTTACGAAGAGCTGCTTACCTGTACCGTCGAGTATGATGTCCTCACCGAACTGGTCACGGATAAAGGCAGGTATCTCCCTCGTTTCGTTGCTTGCTTCCGTTGCGGAATCAACAAGACTCATATGCAAAGCTATAGGATCGACGGCATCGACAACAGCATAGGGCATATCTCGGCTTGCGTCGCAATCCGTACCGCAGGAGTCAAAGGTCTTGACCTTACCCTCACTACCGAAAAGCATAACACGCTTATCGAATATCGCAAGCCCCGTGACGGTTTGAGAGGAGGGGAATGCTTCACCGGTCACACGGTAGAAGTAAGTGACATCGACGGTGTAATAGCCACGGTTCAGACAAATCTCTTCAACGCTTATACCGCAATACAAAAGCTCGGCACAGCGAGGTCTGACGCTGATAGCGTTATCTATGTAGGACGCAGTGCTTGAGGTGGGGTAAACACGGAGATCCTCAATGCAATCTTTGTCCCGACAGGAGTCCAGTATCTTTCGGGTGTTTATGCAGACGGCCTCTTTAATGCAGGCGGCACTGTCAACGGGGCCGGGTACGATCCTGTCTGCCATAAGCATACCTCCATAAATGTTTTTGAAGAAAAACTTCATTACAGTGTATGCCACGGAGGAAAAATTGTGCCAAAAAAGCATTTACAAGGCAGATGAAATGTAATAAAATATAATGTAATATTTTTTGACGGAGCGAATTATGGACGAAAGATTCGGATTTATACATGAAAAGCTTGATATAAAACTCCTCATCCTCTTTGTGCTGAGAAGACTTCCGGGAACGGTCGACAGGAATTTGCTTGCCGACTTTGTTATGTGCGACGGCGGTGTGGGATACTTTGATTTTTCCGACTGCTTGAGTGAGCTTGTCGATACCAAACAGGTCGAGGAATTGCCCGACGGCTACCGTATCACCGAGGAAGGTGCGAAAAACGGTGAGACTGTTGAGAGCAGCCTGCCATTTTCGGTACGCAAAAAGGCGGAAAAGCTCCTTGCACCGGAGGCGGAGCGTCTCCGCAGACTGGCACTCATAACCGCAAAGCATGAGACGAAGGACGGCTCCTGCTTTGTTACCCTTGCCATGGATGACGGTAAGGGCGATATAATCAATCTCCGGATCCTGTGCTCCGGTGATGAACAGGCACAGCGTATTGAAGCACATTTCAAACGCAGTGCCGAGGAGCTCTACGGCAGGATAATCACCATGCTTGACGAGCAATAGTATATACACAAAAAATCAAAGAAAGGAGACCTTGAGATGAAGTCATTTATACCCGAGGGCTACACAAGTATTCTTAGCGTATACGATACGCAAAAGGCGATCAGTCTGTTAAAGCGTCTGTTTGAGGACAGACTCGGTGCTCTTTTAAACCTTTACCGTGTTTCCGCTCCGCTTTTCGTTGAAGCGGATTCCGGACTTAATGACAATCTGAACGGTGTCGAACGCCCTGTAAGCTTTGACATTTTGCGTTCCGATGCTCATGCTCAGGTCGTCCAATCTCTTGCAAAGTGGAAGCGTCTTGCCCTGAAGCGATACTGCTTCTACCCGGGTAAGGGACTGTATACCGATATGAACGCGATTCGCCGTGACGAGGATGAGCTGGACAATCTCCACTCCATATATGTTGACCAGTGGGACTGGGAGAAGGTCATCCTCAGCGAAAACCGCAATCTCGATTACTTAAAGCTCACGGTCATGGACATAGTAAAAG